>DASWCA010000292.1:0-13355 GCA_036390355.1 Acidobacteriaceae bacterium | reverse complement strand
CCTCAACCGCCTGTGGCCGCGAAGCCTGCGCCGCCAGCCGCACCATCCGTTCGCGCAACTCCGGCGGCGGCGCATACCGCTGTCCCGCGCGAGCCGTAGCCGCCTTCAGCAAACTCTGCGCCAGCGCGCTCGACGTGCAGCGCGGACACTCCGCCAGATGCTCCTCGACCGACGTCAGCCGTTCGCCGGTGAGTTCGCCGTCGGCCAGCGCGTTCAGCATTGCGCCGGAAAGATGTTCGCTCAATTCCCCACCCTCCCCGCGAGCATTCCCCGCAGCGCCGTCCGCGCCCGCGCGATCCGCGACATCACCGTCCCAATCGGAATCTCCAGCACAGTCGCGATCTCCCTGTACTTCATCTCTTCCACATCGCACAGCAGAATCACTTCGAGCAGCGGCGGAGCCAGTCCCTCCATCGCCGCTTCGAGCGCCGCCCGGTCGCTCAACCGCATCAGGTTCGCCTCAGGAGTCTGCCGGTCGATCGCCGCCTCCGGATACAGCCGCGGCCCCGACTCGTCGTCCGCAGCCAACTCGTCTTCCAGCGCAACCGTCCGCACCACGGCCAGGCCGCTGCGCGACGTGAGATACGTGTTCCGCAAAATCCGGAAGATCCACGCCTTGAAGTTCGTCCCCTGCTCAAACGTCCCGAACCCGCGCAGGCCCTTCAAGAATGTCTCCTGCACCAGGTCCTCCGCATCCGTGGGATTCCTGCAAAGCCACTGCGCCACGTTGTACAGCGATGGCAACAGCGGGAGCGCGAGATCCGAAAACGAAATCGTCTCGGCACCGCTCGTTGGCATAGCAACTGCGCGCTTCCAGGGCAACAGCGTCATCTCTTTTACAAGCCGTCATTCTGACTTCTTACAGTCGTCATTCTGACTCATTCTTACAACTTGTCATTCTGACTCGCAGAGTCAGAATCTCCGTATTTCGTCTTGCTTGTTTCGTCCTCACAAATGAAAACCGGCTTCACGCAGATTTATTCCCTCAGCCGCGGAATAAAAATCCTCCGCGCCCGTTTACTTCCGTGGAGGTTCTATCCCATGAAAGATACGCCTGATACGCCAGACACGAAACTCGCCGGGCACCCCGACCCATCCGGCGAGCCCACCAACGACGGCATCGACCGCCGCAATTTCCTAAGCTGCATGGCATGGGCCGGCACCGGCCTGCTGTGGACCATGGCCGGCGGTGTGCCCACATCCAAACTCTTCGCCGCCGCTCCCGGCGCGGCCGCGCAGGCCGCACACAACGCCGCCGGCTTCAGCTTCGTCCAGATCAGCGACTCCCACATCGGCTTCAACAAGGCCGCCAATCAGGACGTCGCCGGAACCCTCAAGCTCGCCATCGACAAGATCGACGCCATGCCCGGCGCTCCCGACTTCATGCTGCACACCGGAGACATCACGCAAAACGCCAAGGCCGCCGAATTCGACACCGCCATGCAGATCATCAAGGGCTCGCGCGTCGGCGACGTCCACTACGTTCCCGGCGAGCACGACACCGCCACCGACGACGGCAAGCTCTACCTCGAACGCTACGGCAAAGGGACGCAGGGCACAGGCTGGTACAGCTTCACCCACAAGGGCGTCCACTTCATCGGCCTCAACAATTCGCTGCAGGTCGACGCCCTGGGCGGCCTCGGCGCGGAGCAGCTCGCCTGGATGAAGAAGGACGTCGCCTCCCTCTCCGCCTCCACACCCATCGTCGTCTTCGCCCACATTCCGCTCTGGATGGTCTACCCCGAGTGGGGCTGGGGCACAAAAGACGGCGCCGAAGCCCTCTCCTATCTCAAGCGATTCGGCTCCGTCACTGTGCTCAACGGACACATCCACCAGGTCGTGCAGAAGGTCGAAGGCAACGTCAGCTTCCATACCGCGACCGCGACCGCCTTTCCTCAACCTGCTCCCGGCAAGGCTCCAGCGCCGGGTCCCATGGTCGTGCCCGCCGGGAAACTGAAGAGCGTCCTCGGCGTGACCGATGTCAAGTTCGTCGGCAAGCGCGGCCCGCTGGCGATCATCGATTCCTCCCTGGAGGAAAAGGCATGAGTTGGGTCCGCCGCGGGGTCGGACCCTTCTCTGCGCTTGCATTGGTGGCCTCGCTCCTGCTGGCCCGCGTCCACCCGTTCGGAGACGCGCACCTGTACGGAGCGACGGCCCCACAAGCGTCTCTCACCGCCGGGGCACAAATAATGCCTCACACCACCATTCCACCCGCAGCCCGCACCCTGCTCGCAACCAAGTGCGCCGACTGCCACTCCGCGCAGGCGCACGCACCTTTCTACGGTCACTTCGCGCCCATCTCGTGGCTTATGGAACGCGACATCGTCGAAGGCCGCAAGCACATGAACCTCTCGCAGTGGGATTCCTACTCGCCCGACGAGCAGCAAACACTCATCGCAAAAATTGCGCAGGAAACCAAGTCACACGAGATGCCGCTGCCGCAGTACCGGATGATCCACCGCGACAGCAACATCACTGCCGCCGACGTCGAGGTCCTCAGCCAGTGGGCGCACGGCGATAAAGGGGGTGCCCCAGGTCTCGCTTCTGAGACCTGGGATTCCACCGCCACTGCAGGCGACCCCATCCACGGCAAGCAGCTTTTCGAGAAGCGCTGCACCGGATGCCATGCCCTCACGCAAAACCACGAAGGCCCGCAACTCCAGGGGGTCTACAACCGCACCACCGGAACCATCCCCAACTTCAACTACTCCGCCGCGCTCAAGAACGCTCACATCGCCTGGAACGATCAGACGCTCGACAAGTGGCTGACCGATCCCGACGCGTTCCTCCCCGGCAACAACATGGACTTCCTCGTCGCCAAGCCGCAGGAGCGCAAAGACATCATCGCCTGGTTCAAACAGAGCGCCGGCAAATAACCCGACCCGTTACGGCGCGGTCGCAATCGTGTTGTTTTTCACCGCAAGCGCTAACAATGCGGTCACCGGCGTTGCCGCACCGACCAGTTCATCCACGCTCTGGCCTGCCGAGGCGACCCAAACATTGCCCGAGCCGTCGATGGCGACGCCGTACAAGACTCCCAGCACGCCGGCCGCGGTGTAGCCGGTAATGGCCGGCGTAATCGGCGTCCCCGTCTTGGAGAACTCCGAGACGCTGCCGCTGTTGTTGTTCGCCAGCCACACGTTCCCAGCGCCATCGATGGCGATCCCCTTGGGCAAGGCGATGCCGCCGCCGGTATATCCCGCCGACGGAGAGACGGCCGTGCCCGAACTCGAAAACTCCGCCAGAGTGCCTGAGCATGCCGCCCACGCGTTGCCCGACGCATCGATCGCCACCGCCTGCGGCCCGGGAAACGCCAGCCCGCCTCCGGAATACCCACCCGACGGCGACACGGCCGTGCCGGCACTCGAGAATTTGCTGAGATTGGCGAAGTTCTCGTCGTCCGCAAACCACGCATTGCCGGAGCCGTCGATGGCAACCGAGATCGCGTTGTAGACACCTCCGCCGGTGAAGCCGCTCGATGTCGAAATTGCGCCGCCCGAGTTATTCAGCTCGCTGACGTGCGGCTGAAACGAGGTGTCGTCCGCCACCCATACGTTGTTGGAGGCGTCGATCGCAATAGCGGCCGGTCCAGACCCGTTGAGTCCGCCAACCAGGTAGCCCAGCCCGGTTGAGATCGCCGTACCGGTACTGGAGAACTTGCTCACGCTGCCGGCGCTGTTGGCCACCCAGACGTTTCCCGAGAGGTCGATGGCAAAGCCCACCGGACTATTCATCCCGCCGCCCGTAAATCCCGACGCGCCCGACAGCGCCACCCCGCTGCTCGAAAACTCGCTGATCGTGTTCGTATTCGTACTGATCGTCCACACGTTCGCGGAGCCATCGATGGCGATCGCATTTGGCCCGTTCGAACCGATCCCGCCGCCGGTAAACTTCAACGCCACCGCAAAGTCCTTCGGCGCGAGCGCCAGCCCCGGCGAAAACGGCGGCGTCCCCGTGACCAACGCAAACAGTGCCGCAGGATTTGCCCCGGGATAGTGCGCAATGTTGATCGCCGCTGTCGCCGTATCCGTCGGCGTCGTCCCCGTCGTCCCGCCCGACAGCGAATCCCCCAGCAGCGTCGCACACGGCGCCGAACCCGGCCCCGCGCTGTTGATGCACGCCGCCAGAATATTCGCCAGCGTATTGATCTCGCTCTGCGGAACCGTCCCATTGCCGCCCGGAGTCGTCGTCAGCGCCACGCCCGTCGCAATGTTCGCTATCTGCGCCGCATTGGCAAATGCGTTCTGAATTCCTGTCTTCGCCGCCGTCGTGCTCGAACTCGACACATGCGTCGCGTCCGAGGCAAAGCCAGCCATCGCATATGCCGCCGCAATCGTCGACACTTCATTGACGAAGATGAACGGCGTGCTTGTCAGAAAACTCCCGCCCACGGGACAGTTCCCCAGAGCCGCCATCAGCCCCGCAGCCGAGTTCGCCCCCGCCCCGGGATTTCCACCCAGCGCATACACGTACACCTGCGAGCCGGACGTGCAGGTATAGTCGCCCGTGATAGTGAAGCCGCCGCTCGCGTCCGTCGTCACGTAGGTCCCAACCGCGTCCGTCGCGGTGCCGGCGCCGCTCAGCAGCGACAGCGAAGCGTTGCTCGACGAAGGCGCAATCCCCGGCCCGCCATAGCCCGTGGTGTTCGCCGCAAACAAATAAACGTGCGCGCCCACAATCGGCTGCTGACCGCCGCGAACGTTACCCTTCAACGTACCGCCCGTGTCCGAGCCCAGGAAGCCCGCGCCATCCTTTGAACTCGGCGAGCAACCGCCGAGGCACAACACACAAGGCAGCAGGCAAAGGAAGGCGCGCAGAGGACGCATAGACTCTCCAATACGTCAGGGGGCAATGGCCCTCGCACCCTCATTTGTGATCAGTGTTGAAAGCTTATGCCCACGCCCCGCAATGTCAAGTGAATTCTGCCGCCACCTGGGTGCCCCGTGGTCGGCGCGAGCGCAGTAAACGTCTATCGTGGGGTCAGTCTCTACCCCGCCGCAGCCGCGCCCGCAGTGCCGAGAACAGAGCCCCAGCCCCACCCACCAGCGCCAGCACCACCGTAGGATTTTCCGGCGAATTGTCGCACCCATCCTGCGCATGCACAGCCCGCACCGCCAAAAGAAACGCCGCACACCCAACCAACATAACCGTCGATCTCTTCATAAATGTTCTCGCTCCGCGAATCAAATTGCTATCGTTGCTATTGCCTCCCTCAGGGCCGCGTCCCCAGCGTATTGTTCTTCACCCCAACCGCAAGGGGGGTCACTACCGGCACCGCCGCTCCCACAAACTCGGTTACCTTGTTCGCGGAGTTATTGGAGACCCATACATCGCCCGAGCCATCGATCGCCGTGCCTGCCGCGCTTGCAAGGCCACCCTCGAATCCGGTCGAGGGAGTCAACGCCGCGCCCGCGTTGGAAAATTCGCTAATGCTGCTCGAGTTTGACGCCCACACTTTGCCTGCGCCGTCGATGCTGACCGAACCGGGCGCACTCAGACCGCCGCCGGTGTAGTTGCTTCCCGTGACTCCATTGCTGCTCAGCCTGGTAAGGCTGTTGTTGCCCGCGTTCACAATCCATATGCTTCCGGATGCATCGATGGCTATCCCGTCCGGCCCATTCTGGGTGCCCGCGATGTGGACGGCGGGAGTGCCCGTGCTGCTGATGCTGGTGGTGCTGTTGCCGTTGTAGTTTGCCACCCACGCTGTGCCGGAGGTATTGATCGCCACCGCGAAGGGCTGGTTCTGGCCGCCACCACTGAACGGGGAACTGCCCACGGCGGCGCCGGTGCTTCCGTTCAGTTCGCTCGTATTGTTGGACAACTCGTTTGCGACCCATACATTGCCCGAACCATCAATGGCGATGGCGTATGGCACCGTTCCTGCTGCATATCCATTCGGGTCCGCCGAGGCCGAACCCGTGCTGGACAGCTCGACGACGGTATTGGCCACGTCGTTGGTCACCCACACATTCCCGACGGCATCGATCGCCACGCCTGTCGGGTTGTTCAGAGATCCGCCGGTGAAACCCGAACTGCCCGAAAGCGCCACGCCGGTAGGGGAGAGTTCGGTGACGCAGTTGCCCAATATGTTCGCAACCCAAACGTCGCCAGACCCGTCGATCGCGATGCCATAGGAGTTATTCAATCCTCCGGCGCTAAAGCCAAGGGCTACCGTCCAGTCATTCGGCGCACTCGCCAGCCCCGGCGCAAAAGGCGGTGTCGCGCTCGCCAGCCCATACAAGCTCCCCACATTCGCCCCCGGATTGTGCGCGATATTGATCGCCGCTGTAGCTGTATCTCCGGGCAAAGTCCCGCCCGATCCGGCAGAAAGGGTGTTGCTGAAAAGAGTGGAGCACGCAGCCGAACCGGCGCCATCCGAGTTCACACACGCCGCCAAAATGTTCCCCAGCGTATTAATCTCGCTCTGCGGCACCGTCCCATTCCCCGCCGGAGTCGTCGCCAGCGCCACACCGGTCGAAAGCGTCTCCAGGTTCGCCGCATTTGCAAATGCGTTCGCAATCCCAACCTGCGCCAGCGCCGTCCCCGAACTCGACACATGCGTCGCGTCGGTGGCAAACCCCGCTATCGCATACACGGTCGCCACTGTCGACACTTCATTGATCACAATGAAAGGCGTCGCCGCAAGAAAATCCCCCGCCGCGGGACAGCTCCCCAGCGCCGCCATCAACCCCGCCGCGGAGTTCGTCCCCGCTCCCGGATCGCCACCCAGCGCATAGAGATACACCTCTTGCCCCGGCGTGCAGGTATAGTCGCCGGTAATGCTGAAGTTGCCGCCCGCATCGGTCGTCACATAGGTCCCGACGCTGTCCGTAGCCGTGCCAGCGCCGCCAAGCAGCGAGATCGAAGCCTTGCTCGCTGAAGGCGCAATCCCCGCTCCGCCATAGCCAGTCGTGTTCGCAGCAAACAAGTAAACATACGCACCCGCAATCGGCTGCTGGCCGCCACGCACCCGGCCAGCCAGAGTCGCCCCCGCCGTCCCCGTCTGCGCAGCATTTGTTCGATTCAATCCGCTGAACGACCCACCCGAACAGCCCGTCAATCCAACCAAACCGCATACCACGACCACTAGGCCGACCCGCATTAAATTCTCCAGGAAATCCAGCCCGAATTATATAGGCGGCGCTTGAACCGTCCCGTGCCCGCCGTCACCCCACATGCACATCTACGGTCCTCACATGTTCGCGCCGGAGCCCCATCCCCACCACGCGCGCCAGCAATCGCTGTTCCCCCGGAATATGCACCAGAATCTTCAACAGCAGCGGAGGCCGCATCGGCCCCCTCTGCTGAAAGATCTTCTGCAACCCTCCATGCACCACCACCTGCATCCGCTGCGTCCCACGCGCCGCAAACTCCCGCCGCTTCTGCACCTGCTCCAGCAGCGCGTCCGTGCTCCGCTTTCGCGCCAGCGGCTCCGCCAGCACATTCGCCGCCGCCACCGCATCCTGAATCGCCAGGTTGATCCCCACCCCAAACACCGGAGACATCGCATGCGCCGCATCCCCAATGCACAGCAGTCCCGGCTTCGCCCAGCGCAGCAGCCGGTTGATCTGCACGGTCAGCAGCTTCACCTGCTCCCAGTCGCCGATCTCCTTCACGCGATCGCCCAGTTGCGGCACCACCTCGCGCAGCGATCGCTGAAACGCCTCCAGCCCATCCCGCTGCACCTTCGCGAACGCGCCCTTCTCGATAATCAGCCCTGCCTGAAAATAATCCCCGCGATCCAGCAGGATCAGCATCTTCCCATAATTGACATTCCCCATCACCTGCTTCACCGGATCGTTCACCGTCTTGCTCAGCCGGAACCACAGCACATCGATCGGCACTCCAATCTCCTCGACCGGCAGCGCCGCCTGCTTCCGCATCAGCGATTGCCGCCCATCGCACGCCACCACCAGGTCCGCCTCCACCCTTCGCTCGCCCTCCGGAGTCTTCACCACCACGCCGCTCACCCGGCCGGCCTCTTCGATCAGCTCCACCGCTTCGTGCTCCATCCGCAGATCGAACTCCGCATACGCCCGCCCCTTCCCCGACAGAAAACTCAGGAAATCCCACTGCGGCATCAGCGCGATATACGGCGTATCGATCTTCAGGCTCCGCAGTGACGCCACCTCAAACGTGTAGTCGCCAATCATTCCGCGCACCGCATCCACCCGCTGATGCGGCTGCTCTAAGAAATCCCCCAGTATCCCCAACTCTTTCATCAACTGCATCGTCGACGGATGCACCGTGTCCCCGCGAAAGTCCCGGAAGAAGTCCTTGTGCTTTTCCAGCACCGTCACCCGAACGCCCGCCCGCGCCAGCAGAAACCCCAGCATCACTCCGGCCGGCCCACCTCCCACCACACAGCAAGTCGTCCGCAGAGAATACATTCCCGCCCTCCCAAAATAAGTTGATGCCGAATCCACCCCGCCGGATCAACAGAAATACCACCTTTTGACCAGATCAGAACCGCTCGCGCAACCCAATTCTTCGGATAACATGTGTTGTGCAGCGTACGTTACCCTCGCGCCGCGCGGAATTCGATCGCCCGCAACACCGCTCTTCGCAATCCCTGAGGTAGACCAACAGTGGGAACCGGTTCGTCCATCGAGAGCCCGCCGGAAGCACGCAACGTGAAAACTCTGTCCTTCACCCGACAGACACCCGGCGCCGTGCTCCTTCGGGCAATCTACGGCGGCGCGCTCGGTACACTTCCACTCCTCGTCAGCATCCTCATGCGGCCGTCGCACCGCTCGCCCTATCTCCTCGCTTACCCGGCCGTCATTCTCAGCGCATGGGTCTGGGGCCTGCCCGCCTCCGTGACCTGCGCGGCCGTCTCCGGATTCCTGGTTGAGTACTTCATCTTCAAGACTGGCCGGATCACGCTGACTCCCGTCCCCAACGGCTGGATCTTTCGCGAGTTCATCTTTATCGCCGGTTCCATCATGGTCGGCGCGCTCACGCGTTCCGCCGCGCGCCAGCGCCAGGTGAACGCCACCGCGAACCTCAATCAGCGGCTAAAGCTGGCCGAAGCAGAAGCAGCAGCAGCCAGCGAAAAAGCCCTTGCAACCGAACTCGCCCTCGAGAACGAAGTCCGCACGAAGATGGCACTCGACGGCGCCAACGTCGGACTCTGGGAGTGGGACGCTGCCACCGACAAATCCACCTGGTCGCACGGATACTACCGCCTTCACGGCATGCAGCCCGAGGGCCCCTGCACCGACGAGGCCTGGCGCGAGACCGTTCACCCGGACGACGTCGTCCGCGTCGAAGTTGCCATCGACAAGGCGCTCAAGGAGTGCAGCGCCTTCCAGGAGGAATACCGCGTCCTGCTTCCCGACGGCGGCGTTCGCTGGGTCGTCTGTCAGGGCTCCGCCATCGCCGGACCCGACGGCCGTGCCATCAAGATGTCCGGCTACGGCGGCGACGTCACCCGCCGCAAGCTCGCCGACCTCGCCCTTCTGCAGAACGAGAAGATGGCCGTCGCCGGCCGCCTCATCGCCACCATCGCGCACGAGATCAACAATCCCCTCGACGCCGCCATGAACATCCTCTTCCTCGTGCGCGGCGGAGTCCACGAGCAGGAGCACGCCGACCTGCTCCAGGACGCCACCCTGCAGTTGGAGCGCATCTCGCAGATCTCCCGCCAGACGCTCAACTTCTCGCGCTCCTCCAGCCGCACTGCGCTGTGCCGGCCCTCCGTCCTGGTCGACGAAGCTCTGCGCCTGCTCGGCCCTAAACTCCGCCTCGCGCAAATCGCCGTCTCCACCGAAGTCCGCGGCGACTCCGAATTCTACTGCGAGCATCGCGAAGCCCAGCAAGTCCTGACCAACATCGTCAACAACGCCATCGAAGCCACCGAAGGCCCCGGCAAACTCCGCATCCGCATCGCCGACTCCATCGACTGGCGCCACCGCAAACAGCCCGGCATCCGCATCACGATCGCCGACACCGGCACCGGCATGCCGCCCCATGTGCTGCACCGCATCGCCGAACCCTTCTTCACCACCAAGGAAGGCACCGGCACCGGACTCGGCATGTGGGTCGTTCACGAACTCATCAAGAAACAGAACGGCGCCATCTCCATCGGCACAAGCACCGCCGCGACCCACCACGGCACCGCCGTCTCCCTCTTCATCCCCTTCGCCGTCGAGCCGGTCCACCCCTCCGCCAGCTCGCTAAGCATGGCCAGCGAACAAACCCTCTAGCGCCAACCACGCTTTCCCGCGCCGCCATTCTGACGCACCCTCCTAAGCCGTCATTCTGACTCGCAGAGTCAGAATCTCCGTAGTTCTCTCTGCGAGGAGATCGCGCCAGGCGTTTCTTACCGGCTCGCCACGATTACGCGCGCACGTTGGCAATCAGCCGAGTTCTTGAGAGTCTGGACACACTGCATTGAACCGGAAGCGGCCTATCATGTCAGAGCATTTATTTGTTTACGGAACGCTCCACCCCAGCCGCGCGCCGCGCGAAATCGCGGGCGTGGCAAGAAAGCTAACGCATGTCGGTCACGGAACGATCCGCGGACGTCTTTATGACCTGGGCGATTATCCCGGCGTGATTCTAGATGACGACGCAACCGAGCCGGTGCATGGCGAGGTCTTCGCCCTGCCGCCCGATCCCGACGCGCTCGCGTGCCTCGACGCCTACGAAGACTATCGCCCGCACGATCCCGAAGGCAGCCTCTTCCTCCGCCAGAAAACCACCGTCACCCTGGCAGACGGCTCCCGCGAAACCTGCTGGGTCTATGTCTACAACCGGCAGCAGGGCGCCCCATGATCAACACGCGCGAAGCAAGTGTTTATCTGTTTATCGTGGGGTTACTCTCTACCAGGACATCGGGACCTGCCGACGCTCAATCTCCAGGCTTCTTCCGCCTGGGAAGCACCCACGCCTGCGTCTCCTGTGGCTCGCCCGCCTCCGCGCTCACAGTTCCCCACCATGCCGCATACTTCCGGGCGGAAGGAGGCAGTTTGGAGCCAAGGTCAGCCTCAATCTCATTACAGATCGTGGTCTTGGATCTTAAAACGACCGGAGGAACAGGCTTCTTTAGAGCAGTTCGTTCCAGCGCTTCCAGTACAGCAGCAGACTGTGCAACCATTGCATCGGGGTCTCCACTACAACGTGCGGTTACCACTGTAACCCTCGCCTGCGAACGCCTTCGTGACCCGCATCACATGTCGTAGCAACCTGCAAATGAACTATTACAACTACTTCACCGAGATCGAGACCCGCTTCCAGCAGCGCCGAGGCTCCATCCTCATGCTCTCTACCCTCGATTGGGCGCTGATCGAGACCTGGCGCGAAGCCGGCGTTCCCCTCGAAGCCGTCCTCCGCGGCATCGACTCGGCCTTCGACAAGCACGAGGCGCAAGCACTTCGCAGCACCCGCCGCCAGCGTAAGGTCAACGGCCTCGCCTGGTGTTCGCAGGCCGTCCTCGAAGCCGTCGAGCAGTCCCGCGAAGCGAGCATCGGAATGGGCACCGCGCCCACCTCCACTGATTCCGAAGCCTCACGCGACTCCGGCTTCGAAGCCGCCCGCGTCGCCCGCTACCTCAAACGCAACGCTGCCGTGCTATTGCGCGCCGCAGCCAATCTTCCCCAACCCGCGCGAACCGCCGCCGTGGAAGCCGCCGACCGCCTCACCGAACTCGCCGCCACCTCGAACCTCGAACCCCGAACCTTGAACCTCGAATCAACCGACCGCACCCTCACGGTCCTCGAAGAAAAGCTCTTCGCCGCCCTGCTCACCGCGACGCCCGAAGACCAGCTCGTCGCGCTCCGCGAGCAAGCCGCGCGCGAACTCGCGCCCTATCGCGGCAAGATGCAGGCGGTCCAGATCAAGCAGGTGCAGCAGCAGTTCCTGCAGAAACGCCTGCTCGAGGCGCACGCGCTGCCGCGCCTCAGCCTCTTCTACATGCCTCACGAAGACGAAGCCTGAAGATGCAAAGCCCTCGAACCTCGAACCCCGAACCTCGAACCTCGCAGCCGCCCTGCCCGCACTTCGGCCCCTGCGGCGGATGCCAGCTTCAGCACCTCACGTACCCAGCGCAGCTAGCATTGAAGGCCGCGCACCTGCGCACGCTGCTCGACGCCGCCGAACTCACGTTGCCCGAACTCCAGATCCACGCATCGCCGCCGCTCGCATACCGCAATCGCATCCGCCTGACGCTCGCCGAAGTCGCGGGCCAGCTCCGCGCCGGCTACTTCACCTCCACGCCGGAACCCGCGAACCTTGGCTTCCTGCCCATCACGGAATGTCCGATCGCCGCGCCAATCCTCTGGCGGACAACCGAAGCGCTGCTCGCTCTACTGAACGCCGATCCCGCGCTCTGGCTTCGCAACGCGCAGTTCAAGCTCGATCAACTGGAACTCTTTACCGCCGCCGACGAGTCCGCGCTGCAATTCACGCTCTACCTCCGCACCGCCGCCAAATCTCTGCCTGGCAAGCTCACGGCTGCCTTCCCCGCCCTCTGCGAAGCCCTCCGCGCACGCATCCCGGAACTGACCGGCGCGGGCATCGCTCTCCTTCCACCCATCTCCGCCCAACGCAGCCGCCGCACCGAAGTCGCCAAACCCGGCCCGACCTGGGGCAGCCCCGGACTCACCTACACGGTTGCACCCCTCGAACCTCGAACCCCGAACCTCGAACCTCCCCTCGCCTACTGGCTTCCCCGCGGAGCCTTCTTCCAAATCAACCGCTTCCTGCTCCCCGAACTCCTCACGCTCGTCACCGCGAACCGCACCGGCCAACTCGCATGGGACCTTTATGCCGGCGTCGGTCTCTTCTCCCGCATGCTCGCCCGCAGCTTCGGACAAGTCACCGCGAATGAGATCGCAGAGCCTGCCGCGACCGCACTCGCTTCAACCAAGCTCCCCAACCTGCGCGCCGTCAAAGCCACCACGCTCGACTTCCTCCGCGCCGCCGTCGTCGAGCGCGACCGCCCCGACCTGATTGTCCTCGACCCACCGCGCAGCGGGGCCGGCGCTGAAGTCTGCGCGCTGCTTGGCCGCATCGCCGCACCCACCCTAATCTACGTCTCGTGTTCGCCGGAGACGCTGCCCGCCGATCTCGCGACCCTCGCCGCCTCCGGGTACAGGATTGCCGAACTCCACCTGTTCGACCTCTTCCCCCAGACCACCCACATCGAGACGGTCGCCATCCTGGAACACGGGAAGCAGGAACGCGGGAAACAGGAGCGCGGAAAGCAGGAGTGCCCATGATCACCTCCGACCGCCCTCCAGCTCTGGGAGAATGGAGCCGGAAAGACGGGTGGCCTGTTGCGGCATTTCTCTGGCGTTCCCAGACCCGAACTCGAAACTGAATCTGCGCGCGAACGGCGTCTCTGGCCTCGA
>DASWCA010000291.1:0-2415 GCA_036390355.1 Acidobacteriaceae bacterium | reverse complement strand
TGACCCGGCTCAATGCCGGCGAGCCGCTCGTCGTGGTCGATGTCCGACCGGCCGAGGAATATCAAGCTGGGCACGTTGCCGGCGCGGTGTCGATTCCGCTTGGGGAGTTGGAGCGGAGATTGCGGGAGTTGCCGCGCGAGCGCGAAGTGGTGGCATATTGCCGTGGTCCCTATTGCGCTTTTGCGCCGGAGGCGGTTCGCACCCTCCGTGAGAACGGTTACGCCGCTCGATATCTCACCGACGGGTTGCCGGAATGGGCAGTTGCTGGCAAGGGTGTGGAGTCAGCAATAGCCCGTCCTTCGACAAATACATGAAGCCGGCCGAGCTGACGCGGGAAGAGCAGACGGCGATACTGGCTGACCGCTACTCGCAGCGCGCCGAAGCCTATGACGGACTTTGGAGTCCAATCATCCGGCCCGTTGGCGAGCGTCTGATCGCACGGCTTCCTCTGTCCGCCAAGACCGGCCACATCATCGACATTGGCACGGGTGCAGGCGGGCTTTTGCCAGCAATCCAGCTGGCGGCTCCAAGCGCCGTCGTCGTCGGCATCGATCGTTCGCAGGGCATGCTCCGCCTGGCCAAGGAGAGGCACTCGTGCCCACTGGCACTCATGGATGTTCAGAGGCTGGCGCTGCCTGCCAATCGTTTTGAGGTAGCGATCGTCGCCTTCGTCCTCTTCCACCTGCCATCGCCCGAACAATGCCTCGCAGAGGTGAACCGGGTGTTGCAGCCAGCAGGCTCCGTGGGCACGGTTACATGGGGGTCTGAGACGGAGCCCCCGGCGGGCGCCATTTGGGATGACGAGCTGCAAGCAGCGGGCGCCCGGGTGATCCAGCTGCCCGCAGTCGACAATCGGGCTTGCTGCGACAGCACTCAGAAGATGACTACGTTGCTCGAGCAAGCGGGATTCGTCTCGATCAAGGTATGGACCGAGTCGATTGAGCATCGATGGCGACCGGAAGACCACTTCGACTATCAGTTGCGCATGAATTCGCGACTGCGTCTTCAATCATTAGACGTCCAAGATCGTGAGTCTTGCATCAACCGTGTTCGAGACCGCCTATCCGGCGCGGATCGCGAGCAGTACGTCTACCGCGGCGAGGTGTTCATTGCAACGGCGGTCAAGGCAGATCATCCGGCGCGCAATCACTAGGAGAAGACGATGGCCGAGATACTCGCGGTGGTCGATCTGGAAGCGCTCCGCAAGGAGGTGCGCGAGAAGTACCGCGAGGTCGCAGAGGACCCCACCGCTGAGTATCACTTCCATACCGGGCGCGCCCACGCGGTTCGACTCGGCTACCCTGCGACGCCGCTTGACCAGCTTCCCGATTACGCCTGCGAAGCCTTTGCCGGCGTGGGTAATCCTTTCTTTTGGGGCGGACCGAAGCCTGGTGAGAGGGTCGTCGATCTCGGATCCGGAGCCGGTATGGACTCCTTCTTGGCAGCGCTCTGGGTGGGCAAGGAAGGACGTGTGATTGGTGTCGACATGACTCGTGAGATGCTGGATCGCAGTCGGTCGATGGCCGCCAGGTTGGGCCTCGACAATATCGAGTTTCGCGAGGGCCTGATTGAAGATTTGCCCATCGAAGATGGGTGGGCGGACGTCGTGATATCCAACGGCGTAATCAACCTCTGCCCGGACAAGATCGGCGTCTACCGTCAGATCTTTCGGGTGCTAAAGCCGGGAGGCCGGATGACGGTAGCGGATATCTGCCTCGAGCGCCCCGTCCCAGAGGAGGCGCTTCGTGACATCGATCTCTGGACGGGTTGAATTGCCGGCGCCCTGCCGTGCGCAGGGTGGGAGACAGTGATCGGCGGCGCCGGGCTCATCGACGTTGAGCTGGCCAATCCGCTCGACACGTTCGCAGGCGCTCGCGGAGAAGAGAGCGCCCGCACGTTCGGCACCCTCGGCTACTCGATTCGAGCCCGCCGTTCCGCGTGAGCGACTGCTGCACACCGAAGGGTTACCGGCAGATCTTCAGCGAGAAGAATGCGGCCGGCGAAGCAAAACGCTACCGGCGTAAGGGCCTAGATGGGACTTCTAAGCAAATCCTTGACTTCATCAGGGAGCAGGGCGTCGAAGGCAAGACGCTTCTGGAGGTAGGGGGTGGCATCGGAGCCATCGAGATCGAACTGCTCAAGGCCGGAATGGGAAGGGCGGTCAATGTTGAGCTGACACCCACCTACGAATCGGCCGCCAGCGAACTTATCCTCGAGGCTGGCCTGGGTGATCGCGTCGAACGAAGGGTGATGGACTTTACCGAGGCTGATACCTCCGTGGAAGCGGCTGACGTCGTCGTCATGAATCGCGTCATCTGTTGTTACCCAGACATGCCCAAGCTGGCCGGCGCGGCGGCCGTGCGCGCCAAAGGCATGTTGGTCATGAGCTTTCCCAACTACCGCTGGTGGACCCGG
>DASWCA010000290.1:0-3617 GCA_036390355.1 Acidobacteriaceae bacterium | reverse complement strand
CCCATTCTGGGCAGTGCGCGCATGAGACTGTCTGGCCTGGTCCGCATCCGCCACGTCGAGGTCGCTGAGGAGGACGTCCTGGGTTTACGCCTGCCGACACTGCGGGCCGTCGAGTTCGACACCGCGGACTATGCGCTGCTGGCCACCCCGTTTTGGTTCGATGATCTGGTGGTGTGTCTGAAGGACATGGCTACCTATCGGCTGCAGTTGCAGGTGTATCGCGAGCGCATCGCGCGCATGCAGGGCGCTGTCCGTCGTGTCACGCAGCGCGTCAACCTGTTCGAGAAGGTGCTCATTCCCAACGCCAAGCGGGATATCGCGCGTATCCAGATCTTCCTCTCGGATGTCGAACGCGCCGCGGTGGTGACCTCGAAGATCGCCAAGGGCAAACGCGCGCAGGAGCTGGCCGCCGCCAGGCATGGCGCAGAGGAGAGGCGCTGATGTCAATCGTTCCACTGGTCAAGGTGACGTTGTATGGCCCGGCGGCTGAAAAAGACGCGGTCCTCGATGGGCTACAAGGGCTCGGCTGCCTGCATCTCAATGACCTGCACCGGGGCGACGCTGAGGCCGTCGACCTCACGCCCCGTCGCTCTGACGCCCGCCAGGCGTTGCAGTACCTGTACGACAGTCCGGTGCGCCGCCGCGCGCGGCGGCATGGGGAGATGGTAGATTGTGAAGCGATCGTGCGGGAGGCGCTCGAGGTGCGCGACCGCTCACGGGCGCTGGCCGAGGAACGCGAGCAGTTGCACAGGTGGAGCACTGACCTCGAACCCTGGGGCGATTTCGAGCTGCCTGATTGGACCCAGGAGGGCGATTTGCGCTTCTGGTTCTACATCGTCCCCCTCTACCAGATGGAGCGCATGGCGGCGGTGGACCTGCCGTGGAGGGTGGTTGCACGCGACCATCGCTTTGCCTACGTGGTGGTGATTGCCAGCGACCAGCCCAAGGGCATGCCGGTTCACCCGCTGCCGCTCGAACCGCGTTCGCTCTCGAAGCTGCGCCAGCGTCTGGAGCAGGTCGAGCGTGACCTGGAAGAGCTCGACTATCGACGCATCGGCTTGACCCTCTATACCGACGTGCTGCGAGAAACCCTGGACGAAGCCGACGACCGCGCCGCGCGGCAGCAGGCGTCGCGGCGGGTCCTGGAACAGGATCACCTGTTTGCCGTGCAAGGCTGGGCCCCTGCGGCGCGCGCCGCGGCGCTGCGGCAATTCGGCGCCGACCACGGGCTGGCCTTGACTATCGAACCGCCCGGCCCGCAGGACAAGCCCCCTACCTTGTTGGCCAACCCGCCGGCCCTGCGCGGCGGGGAAGAATTGATCTCGTTCTATATGACACCCGCCTACAACATGTGGGACCCTTCGAAAGCCGTGTTGTTCGCCTTCGCGTTGTTTTTTGCCATGATCTTTGCCGATGCGGGGTATGGAGTGCTGTTGGGGGGCATCCTGTGGGCCATGTGGAAGCGCATGGGGGCCACTGCCAGCAGTCGTGGCCTACGCGGCGTGATGCTGACACTGGTCATCTTCTCGATAGTCTACGGCGTTCTGCTGGGGTCGTACTTCGGGATGGAGCCGCCGGAGGGCTCGTGGCTCGCGGCGCTGCACATTCTCCATGCTAACGATCAAGGCGTGATGATGTGGCTGTCGATTGGCGTCGGCGCGGTGCACCTTGCCGGTGCCAACCTGGCCACCGCCTGGCGGCGCCGGCGTACCCTCCACGCGCTCAGCGCGCTGGGGTGGGCCGCCATCATCCTGGGCGGCCTCGGCGTCGGGCTGGGGAAAAGCTATGCGGCGCTGGCGGCGCTGACCACGCTCGGGTGGGGAGGCCTGGTACTCGGTGGTCTGCTGGTGCTGCTCTTTCACAGCGAGCGCCCCTTCAGTCTGGTGCCAAAGCAGCTATTCGGCCGCCTGGTGGATGGACTGAAAGGATTGCTGGAGCTTTCCAAGGCATTTGGGGATGTCCTGAGCTACCTGCGGTTGTTCGCCCTGGGGTTGGCCGCGGTCAAACTGGCGGAGGTCTTCAACCACCTGGCTGCGGCCTCCTTCGAGGCCAAAGGTGTGGGTGTGCTGCTGGGTGTGCTGATTCTGCTCGTTGGCCATGCCATCAACTTCGCCATGGGGATCATGGGTGGGGTCGTGCATGGCCTGCGCCTCAACCTGATCGAGTTCTTCAATTGGAGTGTTCCCGAAGAAGGTCAGCGCTTTGAGGCGTTGACGAAGAAAGCAAAACCATAAGGAGACTAGCAATGGATGCGTACATCGTATTACTTCTGGGTTGGATCGGTATCTATGGTCCGGTCGCGCTGGCGTCGCTCGGCAGTGCGATTGGCTGTACCAGAGCGGGGAAGGCCGCGTTCGGCGCCATGTTGGAAGTCGACGGTGGCTACGGTCGCTATATTGGGTTGGCGGTGCTGCCGTCCTCGATCGTCATCTATGGCATCGTCATCATGTTCACGCTCAATCGCCCCGTGCTGGCGGCGACCTCACCCGGCCTGTTCGGCGTCGGGATGCTGGTCGGGGTGGCCCTGCTCTTCCTTGCCATCCTGCAAGGGGAATGCTGTGCTGGCGCGATCAACGCCAGCAAGGGCAAGCCGGAGATCTTCGGCATCTCGGTCACGCCGGCAGCGATCGTGGAAGGGTTTGCCGTGTTTGCGTTCGTCTTCGCCCTCATTGTCAGCGGCGGAATCCCGAAAGGATGAAATGATTATGGCAGAAGCACAAGGTGCCCAATCATCTGGAGTCAGCACAGCCCCGGCAGTGGAATCCGCCGGGGTCGAAAGCCTCATCGGTCGGCTGCGCGATGAGGGGATTACGCAAGGCCGCACGCAGGCCGAGGCGCTCGTCACCGCAGCGCAGCAACAGGCCGCTGAGCTGGTCGCGACCGCTCAGCGGGAAGCGGAAGCTATTGTAGTCAAGGCCAAGGAGGAAGCCGGAAAACTCAAAGCCGCCGGCGAAGACGCCATTCGCCTGGCCATGCGCGATACGATTCTGGCGCTGGAAGGCGACCTCCTCAAGGAGTTTGTGGACAGACTGCGCCGCCTGGTCAAGGGGGTCCTCGCTGATCCAGCGTTTCTCCAACGCCTGATCCTGGAGGTGGCGGGCCGAGTGGCGCCTACGGGCGAACAGCGGGCGGAAGTGCTGCTTCCCGCTGCACTTGTGTCCCTGGAAGACCTCCAGCGTAAACCAGAAGAGGCCACGCCGGGCTCGCTGATGCATTTCGTGCTGTCCCTGGGCGGCGGCATGCTGCGTGAAGGGATGTATTGTGGCGTGTCTGAAGACGGTGAGGCGGGGATACGTGTGCGGCTCGTGGAGGAGGACGTGCAGATCGATGTGACGGAATCGGCCATCAGCCAGTTGCTGCGGCGGCACATGCTGCCGCGGTTTCGCGCCCTGCTGCGCGGTGCGGTGGTGGTCGACCAGGGCCAGGCGCAACCAACCGCAGCGGCAGGAAGGACGTAACGCCATGAAGTGGTGGTCGAATAGCTATCATATGCTCATCTCGAGCCTGCCGGCGCTGCCGCCGCGTTTCGACGTCGAGCGGCTGCCTATCACCTTCGAACGACTCCAGGGGCGCCTGCGCATGCTCGAGCCGGAGGATGCGGAGGAGATCGAGCGCAT
>DASWCA010000289.1:0-4136 GCA_036390355.1 Acidobacteriaceae bacterium | reverse complement strand
GAAGTGCTCAAGCTCTCGGATGCCCAAATCACCGATGTCATCAAGCACGGAAAGAATAAGATGCCTGCCGCGCAACTCACGGACGATCAGATCAAGTCCCTCATACCGTATATCCATTCGTTGCAGAAGAAAAAGTAAGTCTACAGCGGATACCGAGCAAGTGTGCCCGCCATTCCCCTGGCCCCCTACTCTTGGTCTCGGGGTGTCGACTACGATCGTGTTCGGGCTGATGACGGAGTGGTCTTCGAAGGCCCCGTGGCAGGGCACAACTTTCACCTATGCGTAGACCCATCATCAACACGCCCCAGCGAAGCCCTTAGCTGCATCCGCTGGTGCTGCCGCAACTCATGCACCGATAGCACGATCCGGACCGTGTCATGATCGCTCCGCACGTTGCACAGGAAGGCGCGTCACCCATGTCGTACATCTCCTTCATACGGTCGGAGGCGTGGTAGATCCCGCGGTCGGGAGCACTATCCGCGATGCGCTGCCCGCTGTTCGCAATGCCGTTGCGCGCCGTGAGATCAGGCGCAATGCCGTGCTGCGGCGGAGTGCGATCCTCATTGCGGTTGCCGGCGCCGTTGTTGAAGATGTCCTGATCGGAGAGCGCCTGGTAGCCGCGGCCTTCACGCTGTTCCCGCTGCAGGATCGCCTGCGGACTCACATCCGAAGCGGAAAACTCCGCGAGCGCCGAAGGCACAGCCTGGAACGTGATCCGAGCCGTCTCACTCGGAATCTCAGCGGCGGGCGCAAGCTCTGCGGGCGCGAGGTTCACCGTGTTGCCCGGCGCCTCGACCGTGCCCTGAACCGGAACGCTGGCGTGCGGCCCCAGCCCGGAGAACAGATCAAGCTGCGTGCCCGACAGGAAGCGAATCTGGATCCAGCGGAAGATGTAATCCATGATCGACTTCGCGTAGCCGATCTCCGGGTTGCCGGTCCAGCCCGACGGCTCAAAGCGCGTGTGCGCGAACTTCTCGCAGAGCACGCGTAGCGGCACGCCATGCTGCAGCGAGATCGAGATCGCCGTCGCGAACGAGTCCATCAATCCGGAGACGGTCGAGCCTTCCTTCGCCATCCGAATGAAGATCTCCCCAGGCATTCCATTCGGGTACAGCCCAACCGTGATGTACCCTTCGTGCCCGGCCAATCCGAACTTGTGTGTGACCGAAGCACGTTCCGCGGGCAGCCGATGGCGGACGGCGCGCGGAGGAGCCTGCGCATCCAGTGCATCCGCATTCTGTGTGGACGCTTCGTTCAGGTTGCTGATCTTCGCCTCAAGCGCCGCAATCTGCTGTTGCGCAGTCGCGGTGGCTGCGGCCGAAGCTGCGGCAGCAAGCGCCTGCGCGGCCTCCGGCGAGATGCCCGGAGCGGAAGCGACAGCCGGCGCCTCCGTGTTCGCAGCAATAGCGTCCGAAGCGGACACAGCGCGCGTCCCCTTCTTGTCGTCGGTCTGCGCCGTCACGTTGAGCGGCTGCGTGCCCTTCGAATTGTCGCGATAGATCGCGACCGCCTTGATTCCCTGCCGCCACGCCTCGAGATAAGCCTCGGCAATGTCGTCGACAGAGCAGTCCTGCGGCAGGTTCACAGTCTTCGAGATCGCTCCCGACAGGAACGGCTGCGTTGCCGCCATCATCTTGATGTGACCCATGTAGTGAATCGAGCGCGTGCCCTTGGCCGGCTTGAAGCTGCAATCGAACACCGCAAGATGCTCAGGCTTGATCCCCGGCGCGCCTTCGATCGTCCCGGTCGCGTCGATGTAGCTGACGATCGCGTTGACCTGCGCCTCCGAGTAGCCAAGCTTGATCAGCGCCGACGGCACAGTCGAGTTGACGATCTTGATCATGCCGCCGCCAACCAGCTTCTTGTACTTCACCAGCGCCAGATCGGGCTCAACGCCGGTCGTGTCGCAGTCCATCATGAAGCCGATGGTGCCGGTAGGCGCCAGCACAGTCACCTGTGAATTGCGGTAGCCATACTTCTCGCCCTGGGCCAGCGCTCCATCCCACGCATGGCGCGACGCCGCGATCAGCGTATCGAGCTGCGGCACATGGAACGGCTCGGCCGTAGTGCGCGGACTCGTAATCGTCGGCTTCCCAATATTGTTGACCTCAGCCCGATGCATGCGGATGACGTCCAGGAACGGCTCGCGGTTGACGTAGAAGCCGGGGCACGCGCCACCGGTTATCTCCGTCTGCTGCGTCAGCGGCGTAGCTGCGCCAAGCGGCGCGCAGGTCTCCGCAATCCGCGCGGACTGCCAGTACGCATCCCCGCACAAAATCGAGGTCAGCGTAGCCGCGAAATCGCGACCCGCATCCGAGTCGTACGGCAATCCAAACGCCATCAGCAACGCGCCCAGATTTGCATACCCCAGGCCAAGCGGCCGGTAGTCGTGCGAATTCTTGGCAATCTGCTCGGTCGGATATCCAGCCGCGTCGACAATAATTTCCATAGCAGTAGTAACGGTCGCAATCGCATGACGATACGCCGCGATATCGAACTGGCCGCCCGGCGTCAG
Source organism: Acidobacteriaceae bacterium (assembly GCA_036390355.1). Taxonomy (GTDB): domain Bacteria; phylum Acidobacteriota; class Terriglobia; order Terriglobales; family Acidobacteriaceae; genus Edaphobacter. The sequence continues at coordinate 1,621 of DASWCA010000289.1, read as the reverse complement.
AAACTTCAGCAGATTGAAGCTCGCCAGGTTGCATGCCGAATCGTCCAGGAACATGTATTCGCTGCAAGGATTCGACGCATTGATGCGAGCCGTGTTCTTCGACGTGTGCCACTTGTTGATCGTCGTGTCGTACTGCATGCCGGGATCGCCGCACTGCCATGTCGCTTCGGCGATCTTGTGCATCAGGTCGCGTGCGCGATATTCCTTCACCGGCTCGCGTCCCTTCACGGTGCGCGTCGAGAAAGTCCCGTCGGAGTCGACCGCAAGCATGAACTCGTCGGTCACGCGCACGGAGTTATTCGCGTTCTGGAAGAAGATAGAGCTGTACGCTTCGCTGTCCGGACCAGACCCGTCGTATCCGGCCTGCACCAGGTGCCACGCCTTCTTCTCTTCCTTCACCTTGCACTCGATGAAGTCTTCGATATCCGGGTGGTCGATGTTGAGCACCACCATCTTCGCCGCCCGGCGAGTTTTGCCGCCCGACTTGATAACGCCCGCGAACGCATCGAATCCGCGCATGAACGACAGTGGGCCGGACGCAGTACCGCCGCCCGAGAGCGTCTCCATCGAACCGCGGATCGAGCTGAGGTTCGACCCAGCGCCCGATCCCCACTTGAACAGCATGCCCTCAGTCTTCGCCAGCGTCAGAATCGAGTCCAGCGAATCGTTCACCGAATTGATGAAGCACGCCGAGCACTGCGGCTTCGAGTAGCCCGTAACCGAGAACTCAACCTGGCCCGTAGCCGGATTCCAGTGCCAGTTCTGCGCGTCCGAATTCGGCTCCAGCCGGTCGCACCCCACGTTGAACCACACCGGCGAGTTGAACGCCACCTTCTGGTTCAGCAGCAGGTGGCTCAGCTCCGCGTAGAAAGTCGCCGCATCCGCCGGTGTCGCAAAGTAGCCCGCCGCCATCCCCCAGTCCCGGATAGACTCGGCCACGCGCGTAATCAGCGCGCGCACGCCCGACTCCCGCTCAGGCGTTCCCACCTGGCCATGGAGGTACTTGGACGCGACAATGTTGGTCGCCGTCATCGACCAGTCGGCCGGAACTTCGACGTTCTTCTGCTCGAAGATCGTCCGGCCCTTGTAGTCCTGGATGATCGCGTCGCGCAGCTCCCAGGTGATCTCGTCGAAGGGCGAGATACCGGGGCGCGTAAAGTGTCGCGAGAAGGAGAGCCCGGTTGCGCGGCCCGAGACGGTGGAGGTAGGGGCAGTCGTCTGGCTGGCGGAGGCGTTGGTCACGGGTGTCTGGGTCTGGATCGGGTTCATAGCTCTAAAATCTCCTTCTTATTCTCTGATGGGTGCTTCCTGTGCTGCTTGGTCCCAGTCGAACAGTGCTGCTAGTCTTTCGGTTCCCTGCTTCCGCTTCTAGGTAAGCCAAGCCTTGAGGCTTGGCCAATTCCGGGGGACGGCGCGTACTGGCCGGTTTTGCAATGGCCACTTCTTATTAGATTCGTGCTGCCTTGGTAGAGGTCCGCCGGGGCCTCTGCACTGCGGGGAGCCTGGCGGCTCGACCGAAGTACGTGTGAGGCGGTTGCGGGCCGGACTGCTGGAATACATTTCCGACTGCTTTATTACGCAGTCGTGAAAGTACCGCCCTCAGTGGGGTGTGTCAAGTATA
>DASWCA010000288.1:0-26007 GCA_036390355.1 Acidobacteriaceae bacterium | reverse complement strand
AACGCAGCCGCCGCACCGAAGTCGCCAAACCCGGCCCGACCTGGGGCAACGCCGGACTCAACTACACTGTTGCACCCCTCGAACCTCGAACCCCGAACCTCGAACCTCCCCTCACCTACTGGCTTCCCCGCGGAGCCTTCTTCCAAATCAACCGCTTCCTTCTCCCCGAACTCCTCACGCTCGTCACCGCGAACCGCACCGGCCAACTCGCATGGGACCTTTATGCCGGCGTCGGTCTCTTCTCCCGCATGCTCGCCCGCGGCTTCGGACAAGTCACCGCGAATGAGATCGCCGAGCCTGCCGCGACCGCACTCGCATCAACCAAGCTCCCCAACCTGCGCGCCGTCAAAGCCACCACGCTCGATTTCCTCCGCGCCGTCGTCGTCGAGCGCGACCGCCCCGACCTAATTGTCCTCGACCCGCCGCGCAGCGGAGCCGGCGCTGAAGTCTGCGCCCTGCTCAGCCGCATCGCCGCGCCCACCCTGATCTACGTCTCGTGCTCACCGGAAACGTTGCCCCCCGATCTCGCGACTCTCGCCGTCTCCGGCTACAGCGTTACCGAACTCCATCTGTTCGACCTCTTCCCCCAGACCACGCACATCGAAACCGTCGCCGTCCTCACACATGGTTCGGCGGATAGCTCAGCGCGTGGAACCATGGGCATCCGATGAAGTTCAAGCCGATAGCGCCGCTGCTTCTCCTCCGCCGGCTCGCCCGCTCCGTCGAGGCCAATGGCCCGCGCGGTGCCATCGCGCATTCCTGGCAGCGCCTTGCCCGCTCGCTGCGTAACCACGGTATCGGCGGAACGTTCGACCGCGCGTTCCGCAAGGCCCCGGTCGCACCCCGACCCGCAACGCCACTGCCGCCAGATCCCTTCGACCTCACTCACGGCACCGACACCGGCGGTTACATCTCCGGAGCCAACTTCGCGGCCATCTCGCTCTCCGCTCTCTACACAACGGCCTATCACGGCACCCCATCCACCGCGTTCACTCAGTCGCTCGAGCATCTGCCGATCAAGCCGGAGGACTTCACCTTCATCGACCTCGGCTGCGGCAAAGGGCGCGCGCTGATGGTGGCCGCCCAGTTTTCCTTTCGTCAGCTGATCGGCGTGGAGCTCGCGCCCGAACTCTGCCGCATCGCCGAGTCCAACATCGCCACCCGACCCGATTGGTCGGCGCGGATTTCGGTGCTCAACCATAACGCCACCACCTTCCGGTATCCTGACACCCCACTTCTGATCTTCCTTTACGACCCCTTCCTCGCGCCCGTCCTCCGCCGCGTCCTCGCGAATCTTGAGCGTCAACTCCGCTCCGCCCCCCGCGAAACCTGGCTTCTCTACGCCAATAACCCGCGCTTTACCCATGTTCTGGAGCGCTTCCCGTTTCTCCGCGAGGTCTCGCACCTCCGGTACCCTCTCTCCCCGGAAGACACTGCGGCCGATGTCTTCCACCGCACCACGAGCAGTTCACCCTCTACGCAGCCGACCCCACGCGCTGACGCACTTTCCCCGCGAAATCGGACGCAAATGTGGTTCAATCGTGGTGAAAGACGGGTGGCCTGTTGCGGCAAATCTCTGGCGTTCCCAGACCCGAACTCGAAACTGAATCTGCGCGCGAACGGCGTCTCTGGCCTCGAGCCCCGCGCGTCGAAGCTCTCGGTTTCCGCCGCGCGCCTCTGCTCGCCGCCGTACTCTGGTTCGCCGCGGGCGAGGCCTTCACTAAGCTGCTGCCTGCGACCTCGCGTCCAACAATCCTGCTCGCACTCGCCACAACCGCACTCGCCGCGCTGACCGTAGTTACGCTGCGCCGAACTCTTCGCCTCGCCATCGCCGCAATCGCCGCACTCTGGATCGCCGCCGGCCTATGGGCAGCGCAGATCGAGCCCGCGCCTTCTCCGCAGACCGCGCTGCTCGCCTACGCAGACGGTCTCAGCCGCAACGTCCAGGGCCGCGTCGTCCGTGTCCGAACGTTGCCCGCGCGCACCACCAATCCCGGAGTCGACGCCGATCCGTACGAATGGGATCAGCCCGGAACTCCCACCACCTCACTCGACCTCGACCTCATCGCCATCGAGTACATCACGCCCGACATCTCGCGCATGGTGCCCATCGCCGGCGGAGTCCGCGCGACGTTGCTCGCAAGCAAAGTTCCGCAACTCCGGGCTCCGCTCCAACTCCACTGCGGCGACCTCGTCGAAGTTCCACTGCGCCTGCGGACGCCCGAACGCTACCGCGATCCCGGCGCGTGGCAGTATGCCGACTTCCTGCTCGACCAGGGAATCGCCGCTACGGCCAACGTGTCCGCCGCAAAGCTGCATGCCCTCGCGAACGCTGCGCCGCCGCCGTTCTCCGCGACTCTGCAATGCCGCATCTTCGCAGCCCAGAGCTGGGCCGCCGCGCACCTCGCCGCCTACACGCGTTCGACGCCGAACCGCCGCCTGCCGCAACTGCTCCGCATCACGCCCGACGATGCCGGAATGCTGAACGCGATGCTCTTCGGCGACCGCTCCCGCCTGACGCAAACTATGCGCGTCGGGTTCCAGCGCACCGGATCGTTCCACCTCTTCGTCGTGTCGGGAATGCATGTCGCGCTGCTCGCCGGCCTGATCTTCTGGCTCGCCCGCAAACTGCGCCTGCGCGATTGGCTCGCTACCCTGATCACCCTCACGCTGATCTCGGCCTATGCGCTGCTGACCGGCTTCGGCGTGCCGGTCCAGCGCGCACTTCTGATGACTGCGGTCTTCCTTACTGCCAACCTTCTCCAGCGCGAGCGCAATGCACTCAACGCTCTCGGAGCCGCTGCGCTGGCAGTCCTTGTCTGGTCGCCGCATGCCTTGTTCGAGGCAAGCTTCCAGATGACGTTCCTCGCCATCTTCGCCATCGCAGGTATCGCGATGCCGCTCGGCGAGCGCAGCTTCCTCGGCTACGCTCGCGCCGCTCGAAATCTGCGCGACCACTGGAAAGACAGGTCGCTTACCCCACGCCTCGCGCAATTCCGCGTCATGCTCCGGCTGTGGGTCGAGCGCATCGATGATGATTCCGATTCCGACGCCCCGCGCGATCGCAATCTTCCAGCAATGCTTATCCGCCTCGTCCTCCGCGCCGGCGAACTCATTCTCATCGGCCTTGTGGTCGAAGCGGTGCTGGTGCTGCCTATGGCGATGTACTTTCATCGCGCCACCGTCTTCGCGCTCCCCGCGAACATGTTCAGCATTCCGCTGGTTGCCGTGCTGGCGCCGCTCGGCATCGCAACCTTCCTGACTTCGCTGATCAGCCCATGGCTTGCGGCGCTGCCGGGCTCTGCGCTGGCGCTCCTGCTGCATGGAATCACCGGCACAATCCATCGCATCAGCCACGCGCAAGCAGCTGATGTTCGCGTCCCCGGCCCAACACTGGCGCACGCGCTGCTGGCCCTCGCATGCTTCGCCTTCTGCTGCTGGGCGGTGCGCCGGTCGCGCGCAACCGCATGGGTGACCATCGCGATCCTCCCCGTCGCAGTCGCAATCGTTCTCTGGCCCGCGCCGCCGGTCATTCATCGCGATCAGTTCGAAGTCACCGCGATCGACGTTGGCCAGGGAGATTCGCTGCTCATCGCCGGCCCCACCGGACACGCCATGCTCATCGACGCGGGCGGGCCTACCGGCGCCGCCGCCAACGCCGAAAACGCAGCGGGGCTCTCATCGCAAACCTCAGCATTCGACATCGGCGAAGAAGTCGTCTCGCCCTATCTGTGGTCGCGCCAGATCCGCCGCCTCGACGTCGTCGCCCTGACGCACGCGCACTCCGACCACATGGGCGGAATGCCCGCCGTGCTGCGCAACTTCCGCCCGCGCGAACTCTGGGTGGCCGTCGATCCCAACTCCGCGCCCTTCCGCGACCTGCTCGGCGAAGCCGCCGCACTGGGCATTCGCGTGCGGCATCTCCGCGCCGGCGACCGCGTCGCATGGGAGGGCATTGACATCTCCGTCCTCGCGCCCACACCCGGCTACGCCAATGCTGGCGCGCCCATCAACAACGATTCGCTCGTGCTGAGGATGCAATACGGGCAATCTTCGGCCCTGCTCGAAGGCGACGCCGAAGCGCCCAGTGAGCGCGACATGGTCGATGCCGCGCGCAGCGGACGCGGCCCCCAAATCGGCCCCGACACGCTGCTGAAAGTCGGCCACCACGGCAGCCGGACTTCCACGACCCCAGAGTTTCTGGCACTGGCAGCCCCGCAGGACGCCATCATCTCGGTCGGCCTCCAGAACACCTTCGGCCATCCGCGCCCCGAGATCATCCAGCGCCTCGCCGGCGCGCACGCACGCCTCTTCCGCACCAACGAGTTCGGCCTCACCACCTTCCTGCTCTCCCGCGACGGAAGCATCGCCGCAACCTCTGGCGCGTCTGCTCCGTAGATGGTATGTCTTGACATTGTCATTACAATAAGGTATAGGTTAAGTTGGAGATAAAGCGATGGCAAGTCCAGCAGTTATCGCGGAGCGGCGGACAGAGAAGCTGGATTTGCGTGTGTCCAGGACCGCGAAAGCTAAACTTCAGGCCGCGGCTGCCGCTTCGCATCGCTCCATGAGCGACTTCGTTATGGAGAGCGCCCTTGCGAGGGCGGAGGAGACGCTCGTGGAACGACGTACTTTCGGCCTCGACGCCGAAGCGTGGGCAGCGTTCCAGAAGGCGCTCGCCGCGCCGGTACGTCCGCTGCCCAGATTGCAGGCGCTCATGAAGGAGCCGGGCTTCTTTGACTCCGCCCCGAGCCGGCGGACAAAGCGCAAATCCCGGTGACCGAAGCGCGAATCATAGAAAAGCTGCGACGCGACCACCCTCTCGACGGATTTGATTGCGGGCAGCCGGACCTGAATCGATGGCTCCTCCGATACGCCATACAGAATCAGAGCTCGAATGCGGCGCAGACTTACCTGGGCCTCGTCGATGGCGTCGTCGTCGGATACTACAGCCTTTCCGCCGGACAGGTCGAATATGCGGACGCGCCGGAGCGGTTACAGAAAGGGCTGGCGAGACATCCGGTTCCAATCATGCTGCTGGCGCGTCTCGCGGTCCATCGGGAGTGGCAGAAGAAGGGAATCGGCCGCGCGCTTCTCAAGGACGCTGTATTGCGTACGATGCAGGCCGCCGATTTAGCGGGCATCCGCGCATTGGCGGTGCATGCGAAGGACGATGCGGCCCGGCGCTATTACGAACAGTTCGACTTTCGCCAGTCCCCTACCGATCCATTCCATCTATTCGTGTTACTCAAAGACATACGGAAGCAACTCGAAACCCGATAACCCATATAGTCTGTATCCCCGCGACGAGAAAATCTCCACCGCCATTGCCGCGTCTAATCCATAATGGCGAGAAGCCCGTCGCCAGCAAACCACTCCGGAGGCCCTCCTTGGAAGAGATGTTCCCGAACGCAGAAGAGGCAATCGCGATGTCCGCCGAAGAAAAGCTCGAGGAGCAGAAGCTCATCCGCCGCCTGCAGCTCATGATGAATCTGGTTATGCAGACCATCGCGCAGGACAGCTCCCTCACCATCGACGAGGCCGCCCAGATGATCGCCGACTCGCGCAAGGCCGCGCTGGCCATGTTTCCGGGAAAAGAGCTCGCCTACGACATCATCTGGAAGCCGCGCTTCCAGCGCCTCATGCGCGAACGCTTCCGCATCATGTAACGGCGGAGGCATGAGGTGTCGATGATCAAAGCGTTGTTCGTCTGTAGCAGGAACAAGCTTCGTAGCCCGACCGCTGAGGCGATATTCGCCGCGCGCGGCGATGTAGAAGCACTCTCGGCAGGCACCGGCTCTGACGCGGAAAACCCCATTTCGGCAGACCTCGTTGAGTGGGCCGACATCATCTTCGTGATGGAACGCATCCATCGCGACAGGATTAACGAGAAGTTCAGTTCACTGGTGCGTGGAAAGAGAATCATAGTCCTCGACATCCCCGACAACTACGGCTACATGGACCCGGAGCTCGTCGCGATCCTAGAGAGGAGGGTTCCACAACATCTCCGAGCCGGTTCGAGTTAGTCGCCGTCATTCGCTGCTATCCTGTTTGCCAGTTCTGGAGAAGGCGAATGCTTGACGTTCATCCACCCCACGAGAGGATGCGCGGGTTCAGGGATTTCTTCCTGCATCTGCTCACCATCACCATTGGCCTGCTCATCGCCCTGGGCCTCGAAGGCTGCGTCGAGTGGCAGCATCACCGTCGTCTCGCACATGAAGCCGAGGCGGGGCTAGGCGTTGAGATTGCTCAAAACTCGAAGTTCCTTGGAACTCTTCGGCAACGGATCAGCGACGAGCAAGCCGAGTTAGACAAAGACCTGACCGTTCTCTCTCAGACTCCGACCCGGCCGGCGGCGACACATGCGCCACTGTCCTTTTCCTTCCGATGGAGCGACTTCGACGATGTGGCATGGAAGACAGCTCAAAGTACAGGCGCATTGAATTACATGCCTTACGACGACGCCAGTGCGTACTCCAAAATCTATGCCATGCAGGCCGAGCTCTTCAACGCAGAACAACAGGTCATCGACGAGGTCCTGCGTGCGTCGTCCTTTCCCTCGACCCAGCCGGACAGTTGGCGGCCGACATCAGCGCAGGCGGATGATTTGAAGGCCCACATCGGACTCATCAGAATGCGTCTGCTGCTGCTGAGTTCGTATGTCGACGCGCTGGACAAGACCTATAAGAAGTTTAACTCCGAGCACAGCTAGCGCATCTGCATATTTGCCCCGCTCGGTGACCCATTGTAGGTATGGGCGTTCTCGAACAACCTCTCTACCTTTGTATGTATCGCTAAGGACCGCCTTCCAAGGGTGCCGCACGCATGCGAAATAGAAGAGGAAAAGATGAAGCAGTTATTGAAGAACTTACTTACCGAGGATTCCGGTCAGGATCTCATTGAATACGCTCTGGTAGCCGCCCTGGTAGGACTTGGTGCAGTGACTTCGATGAAAGGTCTTGCGAACTCCATCAGCACGACCTTTGGCGGCGTTAGCAATGGGCTCGCAAACGCCGTCGCGTAGAGCAAATCATCCACACCGATCCGCGTAGAAGTCTGAACGGGATTGTCCTCACAGATTCACTCTCCGGATTTCAAAGTTACCTAAGATGAGCAAGGAATCGCTGGGCCAGTCGGCTGGGCCACGCGAAACCCTGCTCATCGCTTTTGTGCGCCAAACGCAGGAAAAGTAAAATCGAGGCCTCGGCATCCATCGTCCGAGGCATCGCGAAATGCGGCCTCCAGCCGGTCCGCCGTACCACTTTCCCGCTAGATGCAGGCAAAAAGAACCGCCCCATCGAGGAGCGGCTCTCGTTTGCAGTTCGTTTTGTGCTTCCTAAAAATTGATGCGAGCCGAAAGCTGAATCGCTCTGCTTTTCGCTGTCGTGTCGTTGGTGACCTGTCCGAAGCTCGAGTTGCCAACGGCAGTACTGGCTATGTTGAATTTTGTATGGTTGGTGACGTTGTACATCTCGGCGCGGAAATCGAGTTTCGTCGCCTCCGTCAGGTGCAGTGGGAAACTGCGGACCAGAGCAATATCCAGATTGTAGTTGCCGGGTCCGTACAAATTGTAGGGAGCTGTACGCGGCGCATTGCTGAACGTGTACGCCGGCGCAAAAGGCCCGTTCAGGAGTGATACCTGTCCCGTCGGAGCAACCGGCGAGATAAACGGTCCTGTGGGTGCCGTCGTAGGCGCGACGCCGGTCGCAGACGTGCCGCCAACGCTTGGAGCGATATAACTGATCGCCCCGGTGTTGGCTGCGGTGATGCCCTGACCCCACTTCCCGTTCACACGGATCGGGCCCGAGAAGCCGGGATTCAGATTCGCCGGGCAGCCGCTCTGCGCAGGATTCGTCTGGCAGGACGACCCGGTGATCTGCAGAGGAGAGCCGGAGAAGGCCTGGAGGGTCTCGGAGAATTTGAAACCCCCGAGTATTGCCCGCTCCCATGGGTTGCCGGCAAGAACAGTTTTGCCGACCGGCAGGTCCCATACTCCGGTCACCACGAGATGCTGCGGCTGGTTGGACGTGGACACGCTGCGTTCAATCCGATCCACGCTATAGGAAGCATTCGGAGCGCCGGCAATCGTTCCCGCAGGAATTGCATAGCCAGTGCGGAAGAGGCCACCGTTGTCGATCGACCGCGACCAGGTGTAGTTGGCCATGAACGTCAACCCATGCCACGCCCGCATGTTCAGCGTCGTCTGCACTGCGTTGTAGTTGGAGTTGGCGACATACCCAAAGGAGTCACCAACCGACTGGAACGGGAACGGCCTCAGCAAGGTCGAAAGCGACTGGCCTGTGTTGAAGACGCTCAGGCTCGATGGGCAGACGCCGGCGTTGGCTGCGCAGAAGGTGTTGATCCCCGTGCCGGTCAGGTTGAGATTAGATCCCAGCGAAAGATATTTCGGATCGAGTTGGTCTGCCCAGAATCCCCGGGCGTTGCTGCCATCTGCCGGCAGGAAGTGGCCCTGCGAACCTACGTAGGTGATCTGCGATGTAAACGAGCTGCCCCACTGATGCTGGAACCCGAACGTCCAATTGACGTACTCAGGAGCGCGTCCGCCCAGGTACGGGTCGGCATAGTTCATCCCGGATGGAGATCCCGTGAAACCTGTCACCGTCGTGAAGCCCGTGCCAAACGCCGGACCGGAGGCCGAACCCGTGGCGAGAGTATAGGAAGGCAGCGCGCCATTGGTGCCCAGGAACGGCGCTGTGCTCAGCAACGAACCGCTCGGCGAAAAAGACGGCGCCGCCGAGAAGCCCAGAGTACCCAGGCTGGTCGATGATCCGCCGACCGCATTGCCGTGCGTGAACATCACCCCGTAGCTTGCATGGATTACGGTCTTGGGATCGATCTGGTAAGCCAATCCAATGCGCGGACCCCAGTTCTTTTTGTAATTGTTAACCGGCGAGGAGCAGTTGCAGGTATTGGTGCCGCTGCCCGTAAAGTTCAGCGCTCCCTTGATTCCCGTAGCGGGATTCGTAAGATTGGGATCGAAGTAGCTCCCGGCGTTGTGCACCTCGGTAACACTGGGGAAGAAGTCGTAGCGCACGCCAACGTCGAGAGTGAGCTTGTTGGTGACCTTCCAATTGTCCTGGAAGTACGGCGAGATGGCACGGAACCGCGCGCCAAACTCAGACTGCAGGTACGACGTAAGGCTCGGCTTGTCGATCTCGCCAACCAGGAAGCTGGCGTAAGAAAGCCCCGTATTTGGCGCCGCGGCGAATTTAGGAGCCGAGTTGCTGGAGGCGGTGATTCCCGCGGTCTCGGTCACGGCATTGGACAAAGTGAGCGGCGTAGATCCACCCGTGGCGTTGACCACGTTGTAGAGCATCCATGCGCTCTGCCCGCCAATCGTCAGCGTGTGCCTGCCTTTTACCCATTGCAGGTTGTCGAGCAATGTGTAGTTCTCGGCGATGGTGACGCCGGGCGTTGTACCCGCCCAGTTGGTCGGGGCGTCGGTCCCAGCAAAGGTCGTGATCGGGAACGCATCCCGCGCGGCGCCCACCGGAAGATTCGTGATGCCAAGCGTCGTCGCGGAGTATTGCGGGAGCTCGTCGGCGTCGAACGTAGGCCCGTTGTACCGTGCATAGCCATACTTCAATTGATTGACGATGTTCGGCGTAAAGATGTGGGTTTCTTCGATGATGCCCACCGCAGTCTTCGGGGCAAAAGTCTGGCCCCAGTTGTACGGGAGCGGTCCGGTGTTGCGGCCCGAAGTCGTCTGGCTCTGCGGGTTGGCACTGGCCTGTCTCCCGATCGCCCCCACCATCGTCATCGTGTCCTTGGGTCCGATCACATAATCGATCCGGTCAGTCGTCGACCAGTTCTTGAGGCCCGTGGGATTGGGGGCAACAAAGTTGTTCTGCAGCGCCGAGCCGATGCCTGACGGCAAAAAGCTCTGCATCTTCAATGCCACCGAAGAAAACTCGCTCGCGGGGATCACATTGATCGCGGCGCCCGTCGCTTTCGGATTTCCTGCAGCACCAGGAGTGCCGGCGTAGCCGTAGCCGTACTGATAACGGCAAGGCCCATTGGTGCTGTTGGCTGTGCACGCAGTCTGCGTAAACGGATCGTAGATATTGATGCCGGTCGCGCTGAAGTCGCCCTTCTGCTGCGCCGGTGTCGGAAATGTGAGTTGGCTTGGGTTGATGGCGGTGTACTTGAAGCCGTTGTAGTTGCCAAAGAAGAAGACCTTTTCCTTCCACTTGCCAAAGGGAACCAGTGGTCCGCCCAGATCGATGCCGTACTCATTCGAGTGCTCGACCGGCTTCGCCTTCTTTCCGGTAGCGGGGTTCGGCACCGGTCCGAAGAATCCCCAGGTATCCAGCGCTGTGTTGCGAAAGAACTCATACACAGAGCCGTGCAGGTTCTTGCTGCCCTGCTTGATGGTGTAGTTCTGAATGCCCTGGCCTTCATAAATGGCTGAATAGCCGGTGGTCTGTACCTGGAACTGGTCAACCGCGTCCACCGACATCGCCGTCCACACATAGCGCGGATCGCCGTTGCCGCCGGCGCGCACAAACGGAACTCCATCGATATACACATCCGAGACCGCACCGCGGCTCCCTGAGCCGTTCACGATACCGGTGTTCGTCGTCGGATTGCCATTCGTATTGTTGCCCTGCACACCCGGCATGAGGAAGGCGAAATCCGTCGCGCGCCGCTGGTCCGGATTGCCATACGCGCCCATCTCGATCGGCAGCGCCGAGTACATCTCCTGTTCCATCGTCGCGCCCAGCGTGGCGTTCGATGTCTCCAACTGCGGCGGCGCGGACGTGACCGTCACGGTCTCCGTCGACGATCCAACCGTCAGCACCGGACTATAGTCCCGAATCTCCAGCGCATTCACCTGCAGATTCGTCTGCGTCTGCTTCTGGAATCCCTTCGCCTCCACGGTCACCGTATACACACCGGCGTCCAGCGGCGTTACATCGAAGCCGCCCTGCGCGTTCGTCGTCTTCGACATGCTCACTCCGGTCGCGACCGAAGTCGCCGTCACCGTCGCATCCGCAACCACCGCGCCAGATGGGTCGCTCACCGTTCCTTTGATCTCGCCTTTGCCGGAGAGCTGCGCGCGCGCAACGCTGCCGCCAATCGCCGCAACCGTCAGCAAAGCTACCAGGAAACATCCGCAAAACCATTGCGAAATCGACTTACTGCTTGAATTTGTGAAAGGCATGGAACGTCACCTCTATATAGATAAGCCAAATCATCGAACGCGCCGCAAAATCGGCGGCAGAACTTTGCGCCACACGTGCGCGAAGGTAAGACCACTTTCAGAGCTCAGTAAGCTTCCTCCCGACCACATATGTCTGTCAAGAACTTTCCGCGCGCGATTGCCCCACCTGTATTACCCCCTGATTCACCCTCTCGCAATGTATACGGATTCCCGGGCAACCGTCTGCAATCCCTCTTCGTTAACTTCAAGTTCCGCGATAAACCCGAAAATCATCCAAAATTCGCGTCCATCCGCGCCGTTCAAATCCAGACCTGACACTTCCGATCCAGCAGGCTAGGTTAACTAGTTTGCAACCTTCACGGTCGCAAGAGGTTAGACGAATCGCTATTTTTTCGTTTCGAATGTGCGGTCTGACCAATCAATGGATAATGTCTATCACCAGACACGCAGACGGCCGCAGAATGACCAGCTAGCGCCGCGAGCTTACGATCCGCCGTGCGCATCCAGCCAGCGCCGCAGTTCCGGCTCCTGCGCCGATCGCATGTGAATGCAATCATTGATGTTGTCGATCGCCTTCGACAGCGTCCGCGCGGACGACGCCACAGGATGCGCCTCAAAGAAGCTCGCCACCTCATCGCGCTTCCCGGCGGTGCAGAACGCTCCCGCCGCCTCTACAATCCGTGCCCCGGAGTTCGTCGTCGACTTCCGCTCGATCGCCGCCCAATGTTCCCGGACAAACGCCCATGCCTGCTCCTGCGTCTCGCGCCGTTCCAGAAGCCGCGCAATCAACATCCAGCTATCCTGGCTGCGAACCGAGTCGGACACCGCGTACTCCAGCGTCCGCGTAACCAGCGCCGGAGTCTGAAACCGGGTCAGCGCGTGCAATGCAGCCTCTTTGAAGTCGGGGTCGGTCGCCTTCTCGCTCAGCCGCATCAGCCGGTCGTACATCTCCGCATCGCCCTTCGGCGTGGTCAGCGCGATGGCTGCGTCGGCGATCATCCCATCGGCCGGCCTCTGCCCGGCGAAGACCTGCTTCGTAATCCGATCCGCCTCAGCCATCACAGCTGGGTCCTTCGCATTGCCCAGAGCTTCGAACAGCGTCTCGCGCAGCTCTGCGTGATCGAACGACTCATGCCTCCGCGGCCCGCCCATCGCGGCATACACCGGCCCAAACTCCCGCCGCACCATCTGGTTCAGCCGCTCGCGATCTTCGTCCGTGGCAATCAAACTGCCGATCGCCCCCACCTTGCCCAAAGCGCTTCCCAGCACCGTCGCATCCGAATCCTGTTTCACTGCCAGCGCCAGGTCGAGGAATTCGCCCACCGTCCCTTGTCTTTCTCCAACCGGCCCCGCCCGCATCAGAGCCCACCGGTCGCCCAGCAGCCCAATCCGCTCGGGCGGAGTCAACCTGCTCTCCGCATTCGCGACAATCGCCGCCAGCAGCGGCGCCGAATACTCGGTCCGGTAGTAGCCCTTATCGCCCGCATTCGCATACACAAACGCATGCCCCGATGCCGGCACATCCATCGTCGCCAGCCCCAGTGTCAGCAATCGGCACGAAGCGCCTGTGAAGCAGACAGGAATCGTCCACGCCTCCGGCACGCTGGGTGCCCCATTCATGACAGCATTACCGTCATGGGTGGGGTTGAGAGAGAACCGGCTCTGCGTCACCTGCGCGTCCGCTCCCGCAGTCTTCAGCGTCACTTCAGGAACGCCCGGCTGTTCCACAAAACTCCGCATCACCTGATCCACCGGAAGCCCGCTCACCCGAGCTTGCGCGTCCCAGAAGTCCTCCGCCTTCGCATTGCCGTACAAGTGCGCCGACAGATACGCATGTACGCCCTTGCGAAACGTCTCCTCCCCAACCCAGTTCTCCACCATCCCGATCACCGCCCCGGCCTTGCCGTAGGCGATGTCGTCGAACATCTCGTTGATCTCCGCCGGAGTCTCTGCCTTCGCCTGGATCGCCCGCGTCGTCCTCTCTCCGTCCTCGTCCATGGTGCGGTTGCGATCGGTCGCCTCGTCTTGCGCATAATTCCACTTCGGACGCCACTTCGCCGCGGCCTTGGTCTCCATCCAGGTCGCGAAGCCCTCGTTCAGCCACAGATTGTCCCACCAGTCCGGCGTCACCAGGTCTCCGAACCACTGATGCGCCATCTCGTGCGCCACCGTAGTCGCGACGTCCTTTCTCGCCGGCAGCGTGCCATTCTTCGAATCCACCAGCATCTCGGTCTCGCGGTACGTGATGCACCCGAAGTTCTCCATCGCTCCCGACTCGAAGTCGGGAATCGCCACCAGGTCCAGCTTCGCCATCGGATACTTGATGCCGAAATATTTGTCGTAATAGTGCAGCGACCACTTCGCCGCCTCCAGCGCGAACCGCGTCAGCTCCACCTTGTCCGGGGTCGCGCACGCCCGAATCGGCACTCCATCCGACTTGCCCTCCGTACACGCGAAATCGCCTACCACCCACGCCACCAGGTACGTCGACATCTTCGGCGTCGTCGCGAACTTCAGCGTATGTTTTCCCGCCACCGGCCCGGGCGTATCCGACACCATCTTCGTATTCGAGATCGCCGTATCGCCCGCATCGACCACAAGCGATACGTCGAACGTAGCCTTCAGCGCCGGCTCGTCGAAGCTGGGAAACGCCCGCCGCGCGTCGGTCGCCTCAAACTGCGTCACGCCATAACTGCGCGTCTTGGTCTTCGAAAGATAAAATCCGCGCAGCTTGTCGTTCAAAATCCCGCGATACGCGATCTGCAGGGTCACGGGCCCAGCCGGCAACTCGCGCGCAAACGTAAAGGTCGCCTGCTCCTTCACCGCATTCAGCGCCACCGTGGCATCCAGCGCGTCATCCGCTTTTCGGTTGTCATTCTGACCCTGAGCGCCGCTCAGGGGAAGAACCCCCGCATTTGCCCCCGCCCCACCCTCCGCCGCCACAAACGCCCTTACAACCCCAAACTCAATCTCCGCAGCATTCAGCGTAATCGCACTCGCGGGGCGATCCAACACTACCTCAATCGTCTCGCTCCCTGCAAACCGCGCCTTCACCAAATCCGGAGTAATCGTCAGCGAATAATGCTCCGGCCGAACCCCACCCGGCAGCCGCTGCGCCCGCGCGCCCCCACTGCAAACGATGATCAAACCCAAAACCAGCAGCCCGCAGCGTAAAAGCATCTCAGCTAACCAGCATACAAACAGAAAGCCCCTCGCGGGTGCGAGTGCCCCATGTCATGAGCGTACTTAGCACTTCCGTTACAAAACAGACCGGAGACATGCTTTACAGCGAAGCGTGGCGGCGACTTTAACGAGCGCCCGCATGAGGGCCTGAACAACCATGTCCCAGCGAGTCTCTACATCCCGAGCTTCGTTTTAGAGCTGCACGGCGAGTGGTCTGATTTAGCCTATGGGTGCATTGGCAGGTTCGCGTAAACCGAGGATCATGCGTAGGCAGATCGACGGACACTGGCCGACTTACCGGGACTCATCGATTCTTGGTGAGACTCGGGTGAAGTCCGAAAAGCCCGTTCTCAATTCCTTCCGAACAATTCTGCGCACCAGCGAGCGTCGCGAAACTTCACCGCAACAGAAGCCGCTCGAGAGTATTTTCGAGCCAGGCCTCATAGCGGGCGGCGGACCACTTGCGGTCCACAACAAAAAGCCGATAGTGGTCTGCTCCCGTCATGGCCCACAGGATATCCAGCGCCTCGTTCGCGGTGTGGCTCTTGCGAAGTGCTCCAGCGCGGTCCCACGCGTCTGTCAGAGGCCTTTGGCCGCGGAGTCGCCGCTCCTCTCCTTCCTGCCACAAGGCCAGAAGGTCTTCGTTCGTACAGCCGGCGCCTCGTGCGATCTCGACAATGTCTCCCGCCTGCCCGTAGAAGCGGCACGTAAAGGAAACCAGCCGGCGCAGTTGCTTGCGTGGGTCTCCCGCAGTAGCGTGCAAGTCCCTCAGCAGACCGGCGACGTCGGCCTGCGCATCCGCCTGGTCGAGCAACGCAAACAGCATGGCTCGCTTGGATCGATACATCGCGTAGACCGTCGGCACCGCGACACCCGCCTCGCCTGCGATCCGTTCAATCGAAGTAGCACCGTAGCCATAATGGCCGAAGAGATTGCGCGCGGTCTGCAGAATTCGTCCACGCCGCTCGTCGGAGGAGGCGCGGCGCCGGCTCGCGTCATACCCACGCTTTGTCTTTTTTGCTTGCATGCTTTGCTCTAATTAAATATAGTGCAACTCTATCTAATATGAGGAGGCAAATCGTGCGGTCTATTGCTTCGCTTACGCTGTGGCTCTTCGTGATTGGAACTTCATTGATCCTCGGCGCCGGTCTTTATGAAACGCTTGTGGTGGTGCCGTTCTGGTCGGCAGGAGCCCCGGCCTCGCTGGCGGAAGGGAATCCGCTGTTGCAAGTTCACGTACGCGCAGGGCATGTCTTCTGGCAGTACTTCACGCCGGTTCTCGGCCTCATCACACTGCTTGCGATGCTCACCAGCATTGGAACTCCGTCGCGCCATCTGGCATGGCGTCTCGCAGCCACCGGCCTGATGCTCCTGGTTTCGATCGCGACCCTGGTCTATTTTCGTCCGGTCCTCATCGGAATGCTTATTAACCACGGAGCAGGGCTCACACCGGAAGCGCTGGCAGCAGAAGCACGCCGCTGGGTGGCGCTCGACTGGGTGCGGGACATCGCCGTCGCAGCTTCGCTGGCGATGGGAATCCGAGCGCTGCTTCTGCCCCTCCGGTAGCGGCGAAGGGCGATTCGAAGCATGGGGATCATATAAATTCGCTGCACTTACCGAGTTTGGATCGGTAATGCCAGGTCGCCTGGATCCATCTAATTGCCTAATGCCGAAATCTCAACTGTTGCGAACAGGGCACGTCACTTCTTGACTCGCCTTCGTGACGACCGCAGGATTGATCCTCATAGACGGCTCGATCGACGTAGGGTCGCCAGCCTCCAGAGGATGTCACCCCAACCACTGTTTCCTCTCACTGACCGCTGACCCGTTGGAGGAAACGTGTGAGACCATCAAACCCACATGCCCCGCCGCCCCATCCTGATCGACACCGACACCGCATCCGACGACGCCGTCGCCCTCATCATGGCGCTGCGTTCGCCCGCCGTCGAGATCAAAGCCATCACCACCGTCGCCGGCAACTGCGGCGTCGAGCAGGCGACCAGCAACGCGCTTTACACCGCCGAACTCTGCGGCGCGAACGTCCCCATCTACTCCGGCGCCGCCCGCCCACTCGACCGCGAACTCCATACCGCCACCTGGTTCCACGGCGAAGACGGCCTCGGCGACCACGGCTTCACACCTTCCACCCGCACCGCCGAACCCACCCACGCCGTCGACGCCCTCATCGAAACTGTCCGCGCCAACCCCGGAATCGAGATCATCACCCTTGGCCCGCTCACCAACCTCGCCCTCGCCCTCCAGCGTTACCCCGCGCTCGCGCAATCCATCTCCCGCCTCGTCATCATGGGCGGAGCGCCCTGCTGCGAAGGCAACGTCACCCCCGCCGCCGAGTTCAACATCTGGGTCGACCCCGAAGCCGCCCGCACCGTCTTCAACTCCGGCGCGCCCATCGAAATGATCGGCTGGCACCTATGCCGCTTCGACGCCGTCCTGAACGAGCGCGAAATCCAGCAAATCCTCGCCCTCAATACTCCGCTCGCCGACTTCGCAATCCGCTGCAACAGCACGGCCGCCGTGGCCTACCACACGCAAACCGGCGAACACGGCATCTCGCTCCCCGACCCGGTCGCGATGTCGATCCTGCTCGACCCCACCCTGAAGCTTCACACCAGCCGCCACTACGTCGCCATCGAATGCACCAGCGACCTCACCCGCGGCATGACGGTTGTCGACCGCCTCAACCGCTCCGCCGACCCCAGAAACTCCGAAGTGTGGAGCGATACCCTGCGCACCAGCCAGCCCATCGAAGTCTGTTGGACCATCGACACCCCGGGCTGGAAAACTGCACTCTTATCCGCCCTAAAGGCCAGCCAGCCTTTGCCTTAAAGACCGCCCTCAGGCCCGCATCACATCGATCGGCTCGATGCTGAATGCCGTATGAGCGAGCACCGACATGTCCTTCCACCCGCCGCCCGCCTTCCGCTTTGCGCTGAAGCTCAGCCGATGCGTCTGGCACTGACTGCAGCGCCGAATCTCGATCGTCGAGGCGTATTCGGTGAACCTGTCTTTCGTCGCCGCTCCCACCCCGAAATGCGCCTCAATGCACTCCTGCAGCCGGCTGCTCTTCACCGTCGTCAGAAAGTCGTCGGCCGAATTCTGGATGCCCGCCGAGCTCTTGAAGTAGCGCGTCTGCTTGCCCTTCCGGGTCAGGAACACGCCGCAATCCTCGCAGTACGAGAGCGACCGCAGGAACGCAAACACCACCAGCCCGCCAATCATGAAGCTCGCAATCTGCAGCCCAGCCAGTACCAACTGCGAGCTATGGCTCTTCACTCCCGAGCCGAATGACTCGATGCCCTGGCTCACCTGACTTACGCGTTGCACGCTGCTCGAATTGCTCACATCGCCTGACGACAGCATGCCCTGCACGCCTCCGCCAATCGCGTTCACGCGCGAGTCGCTGTCGCCCGATGCAGGCAGCGTCTGCGCAGGCGCCGCGCCCGAACTCGCCGTCGACGAACTATCGCTGGAGCTGCTCGAAGATCCGGACAGCAGCGGGCTGTGCGCCATCGAGCTCACCAGAAACTGGCTGAACGACGCCAGGTCCCTGGTCTCTCCGCGAGCGCCCATGAACAGTCCAAACTCAGCCGACTGTCCCAGAAAAACCGTGCCCGCCGCAATCGCAACCACTCCCAGCAGAAGCACCTTCGCCGGGCGGATACGCAATACCAGCGAACCCGCCAGATACCCGATCGCGCCCAGAAATCCCGCGCCCACCGCGCCCACCGGCACATACGTCCATAACGCATACCCAAACAAAGTCTGCCCCGTTCGGGCTTCAAAATAGATGAGGGCTGCCGCCGTCAACGCGCTGGTCAGTGAACCGAACAGCACGACCGCTAGATTTCGAGTGATCTGGTTCATCGATGTCCTTATAGAAGAGCGCTGTGTAGAAGTTCAGCGTGAAGCATAGCCCGGCGCCTCGCCCCCGCGGTATACCCAATCCGTGTCACCGCGCCCCCAATCCGGGTAACCCCTGCACATCCACAGTTCATCCAAAGCTTGCCCCGCATGGTGCCGCAAATCATCTCCCGCACACTGCGCGATCACCGACCATCCCGCGCGAATATCGTTGGACGCATGTCTAGCCGTTCAACAAGGCCCGAAGATGATATAAATGCTGAACTTACGGGCCCCGTTTCCAGCACATTTCTTAGCTGCGGCAAGCAGGTCCTCCATTCAGCCGTGTCCGAGGAACAATCCACTCTTCTGAGGAGCCTACCGCTTCCAAGGGCCGCACCGTGCGGCAGCTCACCAGACACAATCACCCATCTGTTCAACTTGTCCCACCTACCCGAGGAAATCTGCTTATGCGTTCTACCCTCACGACGTTCGCGGTCGCCTGCACCCTTGCGGCGACTTTCGCCTCCACCTCTGCCCACGCCATTTCCTTCGGCAACAAGGACGAAGCCTCCATCAAAGTCGAAAAGGGCGGTACCTTCAAAGGTCAGTCTGTCCTCGCCATCGGCTCCTTCCGCGTCGCTTTCGTCACCGAGGACTCCGCAGTCTCCACCTCGCACGGAGCCTTCTCCGGGGGAGGCAGCGCCGCCAAAATGACCGGCATACTCAGCGGAGTCGATCACGCCCTGATGCAGAAGATCGCCGACGAAGTCTATGCCGACTTCCTCAAACAGGCCGCCGCCAAAGGCTACACCGTCATCGACTCCGCCAAGGTAGCCGCCGCCTCCGCTGCCTACAGCTCGGTCACTCAGACCGTGAACTTCGCCGACAGCCGCGTTGGCACCCTCGTCATTCCCACCGGCCAGCGTTCCGTAGCGCTCGCTGCCGATAACAGCGCAAAGGAATCCCACGGGTCAGCCGGACTTGGCGGCGCCTTCGGCAACCTTGGCAAAACCACCGCCAAGTCCGACGCCAACAAGGCCTTCCCCCTCGCCGCCAAGGACGTCGGCGCACCCGTTATGGGCGTCACCATCGTCGTCAACTTCGCCAACTTCAAAGGCACGTCGTCCTCCTTCGGCAGCTCCAAAGCTACCGTCGAACCCGGCGCCACCATCGACGGAACTAATAAGAACGACCTCGCCCTGTTCACCTCCATCCTCGCCTGGGACGCCAAGTCCTGCGAATACATCGGCTGCATGGCCCGCGTCATCCTTCAGGGCGAGATCCACTCCGACTCTCCCATCGGCGACGTCTCCAAGTCCAAATCAAGCAGCTGGCTCGCTTCTTCTAAGGGCACGGCCACCATCGAGGCCGATCCCGCCCTCTACGAGAAAAACGTTCTTGAGGTCACCAGCCACGCCACCGAAATGATGATCGACTCCATCGCAAAAGAAAAATAGCGGCCACCCAGGTGCCCCAGGTCTCGCTTCTGAGACCTGGGTTTTCGAATCATCTTAGAACCCGCACGAACGAACGAGCGACTGCGCCCTCGACAACGTCTACCTGGTCGGCATCAAGTACTTCACCTTGTATGTTTCGGCGCAGAGGCCGTACCCACCTTAGGCCGGAGCGATCCGGGCCTGTCGCAGAGAGCGGTCGCCGTCCCTCTCTTCTTACGCCGTGGAGAATCGGAGGCATTGAGCCTGCATGTTCAACCAATCAATCATCGGCCAACAGGTGAATGATTGGACAGGGCGCCCCTACAGACGACGCATCACAGGCGCGTACAAGACGAGAGAGTGACTTTCTTATTTTCGAGAGGTCCGCGAGTTTCTGCTCGATCAACTCTAGCTTGTGAGCTGCGATTCCTCGTGTCTCCAGACAGGCTTTCCTTTCATCAAGAGCGAGCAGGCCAAGGATCTCCTCTAGTGTGAATCCGAGGTTTTGCGCCCTCTTGATGAAGCGGACTCGTTTCACTGATCCCGGCGGATAACGCCGAAAACCTCCGCTCGGTTTCGAGGGTTCGTGCAGTAGACCGCGCCGCTGATAGTAACGAATCGTCTCAACGTTCACGCCACCTCGCTTTGCCAATATGCCGATTGTCAGCTTATCGCTCACATGTCCCCACTTGACTCCGTACTATGGTACGGGGTTTAGAGTGAAATGAGAAAGGCTGGCCCGAATGCAATCGTCATCGAACACGAAACTGGCTCTTGCGGGCGGCGTGCTGGCAGGAATCGGTGCGTCGGCGTGTTGCGTTGGACCGCTTCTACTCCTGAGCCTGGGTATCGGAGGCGCGTGGATCGGTCACCTGACTGCTCTCGAACCGTACCGCCCGGTCTTCATCGCACTGACGGTTCTGTTCCTTGGACTCGCTTTTCGGAAGCTGTATCTCGTCCCTCAGAGCTGCGCGCAGGAAGATAACTGTGTTGCGGACCGCACGCGACACACACAGCGAATCATCTTCTGGATATTGGTACCGGTAACGCTCGGTCTTGTCGCCAGTCCTTGGATTTTGCCGCTTTTCTATCGATGAAAGGAAACCAACCGTGAGTAAACTTCTTGCCGCTCTCCTTATTTGCCTGCCGGTGTCCGCGCTTGCCGCAACCCCGCAGACCGCCGTTCTCGACGTACAGAATATGACCTGCTCCATGTGCTCGATCACCATTCACAAGGCGCTTGAGAAAGTTCCGGGAGTCATCGAAGCAAAGGTGGACTACGACCACAAGACTGCAACGGTAAAGTACGACTCAGACAAAACAGGTCCGTCTGCACTTGTGAAAGCGACTACGAATGCTGGCTTTCCTTCGACCCTGCATGGCGGAGAGCAGAAGTAATGACGACGGCGACGGCAATCCTGGAATCAATGCTGGCGTGCCCGCAATGTGGTCATGCCACTCTGGAAGAGATGCCTCTGGACTCCTGTCGATTTTTCCATGAGTGCGTTCAATGTCACACTCTGATGCGCCCCAAGGCGGGAGACTGCTGTGTCTTCTGTTCTTACGGCTCCGTAAAATGTCCACCGGTACAAGTGCAGGGCCGTTGCTGCAATAGTTGAATCTCATCTGCGACTCCAGGCAGTGTAGGAGTAATCGAAATGAGTGATGCCACCACGCCGAATTTGCTCTCACGCGATTTTGAAGAAACTTCTTCCCTGTTTTCCGCCGCAAACCCTGTCAAGAAAAATATCGCAACTAACTACATCTAAAAGAGATAAATTGGAAAACTAGTTAGCCCACCCTGCTAAAATAGAAGTTAGGGTCCAATGAGTTGCGGCTAGGCGGGTTGAGCGCAAGCTCCCCGGCCAGCGCCCTTCTTCCTCTCTGACTTCAATAACGCTGGTTCCAAGGACTGGACCTATGCGTCGAAATCCGTCTGCAATCGCCTCGCGTACGGCTCCCAGCACAACAGAATCAGTGCATAACCCTTTGTATTTGATGATCTTAGCCACAACTACAATGGAATCAAAATTGTGGCATAACTCTCCCCGCTCAACCGCCACATTCCAGACAACTTACTCGCAATATCCCCGGGGGAGAGGAGTACCATCCGCCGATTGGCCCTCGCACCTCGAACCCCGAACCTCGAACCTTTCTCATGCTACGATGTCCCCGACAGGAGCCGCCCCATGACCCTCTCCCAGTTTCTCGGCAAGCAGTTCGTCGATGTCATCCAGTGGAACGAGCCCCAGCCCGGCATCCTCGCCTTCCGCTATCCCATGCTCGACCAGGAGATCCAGAACGGCGGCCAGCTCACCGTGCGCGAGTCCGAGATGGCCGCCTTCGTCAACGAAGGCAAGATCGCCGACGTCTTCTCACCCGGCCTCTACACGCTGACAACACACAACCTGCCACTGCTGACCGACCTGATGAACTGGGACAAGGACTTCGAATCCCCCTTCAAGTCCGACGTCTACTTCTTCTCCACCCATCTGCAGATCGACCAGAAGTGGGGGACCGCAACTCCCATCACTCTCCGCGACAAGGAATTCGGCGCCGTCCGCATCCGCTGCTACGGCATCTACTCCTACCGCATCGTCTCGCCCGCCCTCTTCTTCACCCAGATCAGCGGCACGGAATCGACCTACTACGTCGCCGACCTCGAGGACCAGCTCCGCAACACCATCATCGCGCGCATGACCGACATCTTCGCCAACAGCGATGTCGCCTTCATCGACATGAATGCCAACGAGGCCGCGCTCAGCGAAAAGATCCTCCAGGGAATGAAGCCCGCCTTTAGCGCCATCGGCCTCGAACTCACCCAGTTCGTCGTCGAAAACGTCTCGCTCCCCGACGAACTCCAGAAGTCCCTCGACCAGCGCATCGGCATGAACATGGTCGGCGATCTCGACAAGTACAGCCAGTTCGCCGCAGCCCAGGCCATGACCATCGCCGCAGCCAATACCGGAGGCGCAGCCGGACTGGGCGCGGGCCTCGGCGCCGGAGCCGCCATGGGCCAGGTGATGGCGAACACCCTCAAATCCGCACCCGCGGGTGCCCCATCCACGCGCAGCGTGGGTGGGTCTGAGGCCACCGCCGCGCCGGCAGCTGGAGCCACCAAGTTCTGCATCGCTTGCGGACACTCCATTCCGCAGCACGCCAACTTCTGTCCGGATTGCGGGAAGCCCCAATGAACTGTCCCTCGTGCGGCGGCCCCATGCGCGTCGAGGGGTCCAGCCTCAAATGCGACTACTGCAAGAACGTCGTCGTCCCGGAGCGCGACACCAGCGGCGTGCGTGTGCTCGCTGAAAAGACTGGCGGCGAAGTCTGTCCCATCTGCAACCTCCCGCTCTGGGAGGCCTCCCTCGGCCGCTCTCCGCTGCTCTACTGCACCAAATGCCACGGCATGCTGGTCGCCATGATGGAGTTTGAGAGCCTCGTCGACGCGGCGCGCACCGCCAGCGCACCCATCCCCGCACTGCCCGCCGACGTCAACGAACTCGATCGCCACATCGCATGCCCGCATTGCCACCGCCCCATGGAAGCTCACTTCTACGCAGGCGGCGGCCATGTCGTCATGGACAGTTGCGAGGCCTGCTGCCTCCACTGGCTCGACCACGACGAACTCGCGCGCATCGCTCAGGCGCCCGCCATCCTGGCCACCGGCTCCGTAGACGACGACCCCAACTCCTTCTACGATCCCGCTCCCGACCGCGAGGGCTTCGGCTCCCAGCCCGACCCCGCCAACGAAGTCATCGACCTCCTCTCCCGCTTCCTGAAACCGCGAATCTAATTCCAAAAATGGAGTGGAAGATGAAGATGATGATCCGCTTGATGGCGTTGTGCGCATTAGCTGTCGCCTCTGTCTCCGGCTCGGTTGGTAGCAGCCAAGCCTTCACGCTCGAACAAGCGCTCAGCGCGCCCTTTGCTTCTGACCTCGTCGCAAACCAGAAGACGGGCAATCTTGCCTGGGTAGAAAACGAGCAGGGCCGCCGCAACATCTGGATCGCAACACGAAATGGCTCCGGCGACTACGTATCCCGGAAACTCACCTCCTACAACGAGGATGATGGCCAGCAGATATATGACGTGGCCTGGGTCCCCGATGGCGAGCACCTGATCTACGTGCGTGGTGGCGACTCGGAGTTTCCCGGACGCCCTGACCCAAATCCCGCGCTCATATCCCAGGGAGTAGCTCAAAGCATCTGGGCCATTGCCGCTACCGGCGGCGAGCCGCGGAAACTGGGCGAGGGTTATAACCCCGTCGTATCTCCGGCAGGCGATCAGATTGCCTTCATCTCGCATGGACAGATTTGGACCGCAAGTCTGCGCCCCGATACCGGCGAAGCAAAACCTCTCCTGCACACACGAGGCGATCTCTCTGAGCTGGCATGGGCTCCCGACGCGCATGCCTTGGCGTTCGTGAGCGATCGAGGCGATCACGGCTTTATCGGTGTATACAATCCTCGCGAGAAGAGCCTGATTTATCTCGATCCAGGCACGGAAAACGATTCAGCACCCGTTTGGTCGCCGGATAGCCAGAAGGTGGCCTTCGTCCGCGTACCAGGATCGCCTCCAACTTCAGCTTCCGAGCACCGAACCGCCAGTCCCTGGTCGATCCGTATCGCGGATGCATCCACCGGCCAGGGCCACTCTGTTTGGAAGGCCGCAGAAGGACCGGGCAGCGCCTTCCACGAGATCCACGGAGATCAACTCCTTTGGACCGCGGATAACTATCTCGTCTTTCCCTGGGAAGCCGATGGCTGGTCGCACCTCTATTCCGTGCCGGCATCCGGCGGCAAAGCGCTTCTGCTCACTCCCGGCCAGTTCGAAGTCGATGACATCAGCCTGAGCACGGATCGAAAGAGCGTTCTCTACTCCTCGAATCAGGCGGACATCGACCGGCGTCACATCTGGATCGTCTCCCCGGTCGAAGGCCGGCCAAAGCCGCTGACCAGTGGCACCGGAATTGAAGTGCAACCCATCCAGGCGGGACAAGTCGTCGCCACACTGCGGTCTGACGAACGAACTCCGCTCCGTCCGGCCCTGATCCGGCCGAATGACAGCTTGCAGGACCTTGCTCCGGATCTCGTTCCTGCCACCTATCCCGGTGCGAAATTTATCAAGCCCGAACAGGTCTTATTCCCCGCTGCGGACGGAATGCAGCTCCATGCGCAACTGTTCCTTCCGGCTGGAACCCACGATGGCAGACGTCATCCCGCACTGGTCTTCTTTCATGGCGGTTCCCGCCGTCAGATGCTGCTTGGCTTCCATTCCATGCAGTATTACTCGAACGCTTATGCGATGAATCAATATCTCGCGAGCCTCGGGTACATCGTCATCTCCGTAAACTACCGCAGCGGAATCGGCTATGGCCTGGATTTCCGCGAAGCACTGCATTATGGGCGGGGCGGAGCCAGCGAATTCAACGACATTCTCGGCGCCGGAAGTTACCTGCGCGGCAGACCCGACGTCGATCCCAGGAAGATCGGCGTCTGGGGAGGAAGTTACGGAGGTTTTCTCACGGCACTGGCACTGGCCCGTGCCTCCGACATCTTCGCCGCCGGAGTGGATATGCACGGAGTTCACGAGTGGCAGCGGCCCGCCAGCTGGCGTCCTGGTCACGATCCAGCCGCTGACGCAGAAACTGCGAAGACCGCCTGGGAGTCTTCGCCCATGGCCTCAATCTCCACCTGGCGCTCACCGGTTCTGCTGATTCAGGGCGACGACGACCGGAACGTCCCTTTCTCGCAGACTGTCTCCCTGGCAAACGCACTCAGGAAGCAGGGCGTCCCCTTCGAGGAGCTGGTCTTTCCCGATGAGATTCACGGCTTCCTGCTTCATCGCCATTGGATTGAGGCCTACAAAGCGGAGGCGGATTTCTTCCAGCGGCATCTGATCTCGTCCAAAGAGATCAAACCTGACGCCGGACAATGACGCAAACCTTGAACGTAGCGGTTGACATCAAACACGTTAGCTTCTATGTTTGACAAATTCCTGCACGAAAGTCTTCTACGCCTAGATAGCTGTCTCGGTTGCTGCACTTTCGCCGCTTCATCGTAGAGAAATCGACTTCACAAGCATCACCCATCGTCGTTGTCCGGTCTTACTCGGGTCAGGTTCAGCATCGGAGGAAATATGGTTATCCGCAAATTTCTCGCTGTGGTTTCTCTTCTTTTCCTCTCGCTACCGCTCGCCTATGCGCAAGGGACGACCAGCCGTATCTCCGGCGTTGCTACAGACACATCGGGCGCGGTCGTCGCCAATGCCGCAATCACGGCCACGAATGATGACACCGGCGTGAGCTATGCCACCAAGACCTCCGCCTCCGGAACCTAT
>DASWCA010000287.1:0-7981 GCA_036390355.1 Acidobacteriaceae bacterium | reverse complement strand
ATTGATGCGCGTGATGCCCACCGCATGATCGTGGTACCAGACCATCCGCGCGCTCTGGTTATTCGTAAAGTAGTATTCCGCTTCATTCGCGGCAGCGCCAGGGTTCAGCACCTGGTTGTTCAGAAAGCTCGCCCCATGGCTTCCATCCGGCGCGAACCACGCGAAGGGAGAACCATCGCTGATCCACGGAGTGAAGCCGCCGTGCAAGTGTACCGACGTCCGATTCGGCGCCTGGTCCGCACCCATGAGAGTCGTATCCACCGGAATGATGTGCGTGGGCGGGAGATTGTTGCGAAACGTGACCTGAATCGGAACGCCCTTTTGAGCCACGATGACTCCGCCGAGGTGTGCCGGTGGTACGGCGCCGCTGATGCCAAGCGCCTTGACGGGATTGAATCCCCACAGAGTCGTGGGGTTCGGGAGATCGGGATGCAAGCGATCCGCGAACTGGCGGATGTCCATGGTGTAATGGGCGGCTCGGGTGACCGGTGCGGCGGCGGCATCGGGTACTGCCACGGGAATGCCTCCAGGCCCCAGACCACGGAACGGTATCGGGTTTCCAGCGAGGTCGCGGAACTTTCGCAGGCTGGGACTCTGGACGAAAGCCCAACTGCGTTGGGCAAACAGCTTGCCGTTCAAAGCAAGAACGAGACCGGCTGCTGTCGCGGTCTCAAGAAACTCGCGTCTGGTTTGCATAACAGGACTCCTTCAGGGAGGGGCTGCAATCCTAGGCGCGAGCCAAACGGGGATGCTGTGACGCAAGACACACATGTGAGTGGGCGAGTAGCCCGCATCTCACACCACTCCCAGATTCGGGTTCCCCATATCACGATTCTGAGATGTGGGCATCGCGCGGACGCGCGAACTCCCGCCCGCGCCAGAATTGCACCGGCAACCCGCGCACGAACCTCCCCCATCTGAGCTTCGAGTTCGACCCAGCCAAAGCCGCCGCCAACCTCAAAAAGCACAGCGTCTCCTTCGAGGAAGCCGTCACCATTCGACCCGAACGCGAAGAACTAGTGCGCTTCGATATCTCCGACTCTATCCGTCGTTGGCTGCCTTAGCGCTCGTAGGGTTTCCCCTCCGCCGTTCTTCCACTCGATCCATCCGTTCGCCGTTCTGCCGGTTAGTGCCACTGCAGCTGTACTAGGTGAGCGGAAGAGGTGGTCCTTGTCGAATACGACCCTATCACCTTCAACACGCATCACTCCCTGCTCAATCAGCCGCTGTCTAAACTTCCCGTCAGAAGTTCCTTTGATAGATGGGACACTCTCTGCACGCCCGGTTGAACCCTTGAGCACGACAAAACCTTCGTCTGTGTATACCCCTCGCCCTTTGGCGCCCGAAGCCTCGCAGAAGAGTTCGTTGCTGCTCTTATGATGAACGGGGTGTTTGAGAATCGGCTCGAACGCAGGGTACCCAAGCGTCGCCAACAATATGCCCGCAGTCTCGAAAATCTCCAGACAGTCAGCGGTTAATGGGGCGGGAGTATGTGGTTTAGAGCCACTATTGCCATTTTGCACGGCGTAACGACCAATGTCCTTCGCCTCCTTGATTGCCAGCCATTCCAGGAAGGACGCGTGTGTCTGGGTAAGACTGTTTGTGAGGGAGACCACAACAAGGGCTCTGTCCCAAAACACTTTATCCTTATGTTGGCTCAATCGGACACCACATCCGCCTGTCTGGCCGATGTAAAGCTGATCCGAGGCTCCCTCCGGATCATTTCCGAAGAGGAAATACAACGCTACCTGGACTGCTTCGGGCAAAAGGAGAAACTGATCCAACCGATCTCTCGGGACTTCGACAACACGAACGATCCTGGTAGTGATCTCCGCCACACGAAGGCCACGAGGGTCTCCGTCTGGAAGGAAAATCTGGATAGTTTTCGGACTGGCTGTTCGCTCCGTCATTAAAGCACCTTCGCCGCTTCCTTCGCAAAGTACGTCACCACGAAGTCCGCGCCGGCCCGCCGGATCGACAGCAGCGACTCCATCATCGCGCGCTCCGGTTCCAGCCACCCGCGCTGGAACGCCGCGTGCAGCATCGAGTACTCCCCCGACACCTGGTACGCGCCCATCGGCACGTCGTACCGTTCCCGCGCCGCGAGAATCACGTCGAGATACGGCATCGCCGGCTTCATCAGGATCATGTCAGCGCCCTCGGCGATGTCCTGGTCGATCTCGCGCATGGCCTCGCGAATGTTCGCGCCATCCATCTGGTAGCTCCGCCGGTCGCCGAATTGCGGCGCAGAATCGGCCGCCTCGCGGAACGGCCCGTAGAACGCGCTGGCGAACTTCGACGCGTAGCTCATGATCGGCGCGTTCTCGCACTTCGCCTGGTCCAGCGCATCGCGGATCGCCTCCACGCGGCCGTCCATCATGTCGCTGGGAGCAACGATATCCGCGCCGGCCAGCGCGAGCGAGACCGCAGTCTTCGCCAGCAATGCCACACTGGAGTCGTTCTCAATCTCGTAACCATCCGGATCTTCCGGGCCGCGGGCGCCGGGTGCCCCATTCGTGACAGTCTTACCGTCACGGGTGGGGTCTACCACCACTCCGCAATGTCCATGCGACGTGTACTCGCAGAGGCAGACGTCGGCGATCGCCACCAGCGAGTCCAGCTTGCGATTCGCCTTCAGCGCGCGCAGACCCTGCTGCACGATTCCGTCCGCGGCATAAGCGCCGGTCGCCTGCTCGTCCTTCTCCGCCGGAAGCCCGAACAGCAGCAGTCCGCCGAGCCCGAGCGCCGCGCACGCCTCCGCCTCCTTCACCGCCTCGTCGATGGAGAGGTTGAAGACGCCGGGCATCGAGCCGATCTCTTTGCGCACGCCTTCGCCGGGGCAGAGGAACAGCGGATAGATCAGCGCGCCGGGATGCAGATGCGTCTCGCGCACCAGCGACCGCAGCGCCTCGGTTCGGCGCAGACGGCGCATCCTCGTGGCAGGGAAGTTCATGCTTCCAGTCTACGTCCAACCGCCGTGGGGCCGGGTGTGAGGTGCGTCACGTACGGTCGGCGATCGCGTCCCACTCCGCGCCGGACGCCGCGGGAGCCAGCACCCAGAGCGTATAGATTCCCAGCGCGGTGCCGAACGGAATCTTGATCAGCGACAGGATCGCAACCACGATTGCCAGCGTCCGGCCCCAGGGCTTGCGCGTCATCAGCGAGAAACCGACCGCAAACGACAGCGCCGAAAGGCACAGCAGCAGGACCGCGATCAGCCATCCGAAGCTGGCCATCCATGGCATCTGCATAAACGGGAACCCGGTGTGCGCGCCCCAGGGGTTCAGCATCGCTCCGGTCGAAATCCCGAAGAGAAAGAGCGCGGCGATAATTCCCGCGAACGCCCGGTACGCGCCGTACACGCACCACAGAATGCCGAGCGTCTGCACATGGCGCTGCACGCGCGGAACGTACATCATGGCGGGCGGCGCGCCGTAGTTCGGAGCCGCAGCCTGCATGGGTACTCCCGCAGCGGGAACCTGCATCCGCGCACCGCAGTTAGAACAGAACGCGCCGTCCACCGATTTGCCGCATGTGGGACAGATCATCTTTACCTCCTAATACCTTCCGGAGCTGCGAAGCTCCATCCAATCTCCAGGGAAAGATACGCGCCGCATGTGTCCCCAGTTCCGTGAACCAGTTCCGTGAACCAGCCACGCGCCCCGGGCACCCCTCCGCCGTGCCAGATACCATAGCAGAGTGAGTCTCTTGCCTGCCATCCCGTCGCCGCTCGCCGAATCCAGTGCCGCCGCGCTGGAGTGGCCGCGTCTGCGCGAGCACATCGCCGGACACGCAGCCTCGCCGCTCGGCCGCGCGTGGACGCTGGCGCTCGAACCGAGTGCCGACGCGGGCTGGATCGACGCGCAACAGCAGCGCACCGCGGAGATTCGCGGCTTCCTGACCGGCGGCGGAACCTTCGACTTTCATGGCCTCTTCGACCCCACCGATCTGCTGGACCAGTCGCGGCTCGAAGGCGTTGCACTCGAAGGCACGGAAATCAACTCGCTGCTCACCGTCATCGAACGCGTTGCCGCGTGGCGCTCGCTGCTGAAGCCTTCGCCCGGCACCGCGCCGCGCAATTGGACGGCCATTGCCGCGCTCTCCGCACCGCTCCTCGCACATGACTTCGCCCACCTGCTGCACACGTTGCGCGGCAAGATCGAACCCGACGGCTCACTCTCCGACGACGCCTCGCCTGAACTTCGCCGCATTCGCCGGGCGATGGAGCGCCAACATCGGGCGATTGAAGAAGGCCTGCGCAAGTCGCTGCGCGCGCTGGCCAGCGAAGGCTCGACGCAGGAAGAACTGATTACCGTACGCGGCGAGCGCTTCGTGATTCCGGTGAAGGCTGAGTTCCGCCGCAAGGTTCCCGGCGTGATCCACGGATCGTCCTCATCCGGACAGACTGTGTTCGTCGAGCCACTCGAAACCATCGAGCAGAACAACGAACTGCAGCGGCTGCTGGACGAGGAGCAGCGCGAAATCCACCGCATCCTGGTCGCCATGACGCACGCGATTGGCCAACAGGCGGACGCAATCCTGCTGGGCACGTCGATCCTCGCCGAGGTCGAGTCGCACTTCGCGCGCGCGCGCTTCGCCAACTCACTCAACTGCGTCCGGCCGGTATTCAGCGCGGATGGGGGTGCCCCATTCATGGCGCAGTCTCATCGCGACATGAGTGGGATCGTGCCACAGAACTCTGGCCTGTCACTCGACGCCGCGCGCCATCCGCTGCTCGAACTCCGCCTGCGCCGCTCGGGTTCCGTACCGGTTCCGCTGACGCTCGCGCTTGAGCCCGACGCGCGCGAGCTGATCATCAGCGGCCCGAACACCGGCGGAAAGACGGTCGCACTGAAGACCACCGGCCTGCTCGCGCTGATGGCTCAGGCCGGCTTGCCCGTTCCCGCAGAAGCCGCAACGCTGCCGCTGTTCCGCGCGATCTACGCCGACATCGGCGACGCGCAGTCCATCGAGACGAACCTGTCGAGCTTCTCCGCGCACATCGTCAACGTCGACCGCATCGCGCGCGAAGCCACCGCGGATTCGCTGGTCCTGCTCGACGAACTCGGCTCCGCGACCGATCCGGAGGAAGGCGCTGCACTCGCGGTGGCCATCGCGGCGCATTTCCTCGCGCTGCGCTCGTGGACGTGCATCACCACGCATCTCACGTCGCTGAAGGTCTACGCTGCGAATCGCGCCGGCGTGCTGAACGCGGCGGTAGGGTTCGATCAGCAGACGCTGTCGCCGACGTACGAGCTGCGCCTCGGCGTTCCCGGCGCTTCGGCCGGACTGAACATTGCGGAGCGGCTTGGCCTCTCGCCGCAGATCGTCGCCGCAGCGCGCGCGCAACTCACCACGCAGGCCGCGGACATCGGCGCGCTGCTCGATCAGCTTCACGCGCAACTCACCACCGCGGCCACTGAGCGCGATGCGCTTCAACTCCGCGAGCGCGAGCTGATGCGCGAACGCCTCCGCCTCGAAACGGAAGGCCGCGCCGAGCAAAAAGCGCGCACGAAAGAGTTGGAGGCCAAGCTCAACTCGCTGCTCGAAGATTTCACGTATCAGCTTCGCGAGACGGTGAAGTCGATCGACGACAAGGCGGTTGCGCAGAAGATCGCACGCGACTCCGACCGCCGCATGGCGACGCTGCGCCGCGAATTCTCCGAGCAGTTTAATTCGACGGTCGTCGCCCACACCACGCGCGCGGACAAGAAGGATCCGGACGCGCAGCCGCACCTGACCGGACGCGGAATTGCGGGCATCAAGGCCGGCGACACGGTGAGGCTGAAGAGTCTTCGCCGCGATGCACGCGTCGAACGCGTCATCGATTCCGGCGCCGGCAGCAAGACCTTCGAAGTCTCCGTCGGGACCATGAAGATGCGCGTCGCACAGAGCGACATCGCCGAAGTTACGCCGGTCGTCGCCGTCACGCCCGGCCAGTCGAACCTCGAAGCCGCGCGCCGCCGCGGAGGCATCACGGTACAAACCACCGCGGACTCCGGCTACCTGCCGTCCGAGATCAACGTCATCGGCCGCACCGCCGACGAGGCTCACGACGAAGTCTCGCGCTTCCTCGACCGCGCGTTCATGGCGGGCCTGCCGCGCATCCGCATCGTTCACGGCACGGGAATGGGCGTGCTGCGCCGCACACTGCGCGAGTTCCTGCGCAATCATCCGCAGGTCACTTCGGTGACAGAACCACCGCACAACCAGGGCGGCCAGGGCGCGACGGAAGTAGAGTTGCGGCAGTGAATCAGGAGATGCTCAGGATTTCGCGGAGACTGTCCTCCAGCGCTTCCATCTCGGCGGCAGTTGCAACACCAATTCGGTTGCCGAAACGCTCTTTCGCCGTCGCCCGGATTTGATCGACTACCGCCACGGCTGGGCGTCCGGCACACAGGACTGCGACTGTCAAAGGTGGACGGACTGTAGGCGAGGTCGAAAGTGGAACAACAACGACGGTCTTGCGCCGTTGGTTGATCACGTCCACGGAAAGCACGATGCAGGGCCGCTTCTTGTTAATTTCGCTTCCTCTGGTCGGACTAAGGTCGACCCACCAGATCTCACCACGAAGCAGATTCATCCCACGGCTCCTCGATCGGGTCGCTCACAGCCTGCCATTCGTCGACGAGCGCGTTCAATGCCGGATCGGCATTCACCGCGTCACAGGCCGCGATGAGCGCATCCTCCCGCTCTTTCAATGTCTTCTTCAACGCATCGGCGACGAATTTCGAACGACGCGCCGACGGAACCACACGCAGAAATGGTGTCGCCACTTCATCCGGAATCGTAAATGTCATCTTCCGCATCGCCATATCACCATAGTACCATACTGTCCATTATATGGCACACAAAGACCGCTCTGGGGCAGATCCTCGATGGCCAAGCGCCGGATGCCATTGTGACCATCGTCTGGCTATGTTAGTCTTCCGCTTTCCTACGCGCCGGTTGCGCACTCCCTCACCAACATCCTTAGGAGGACTACGCATGACCTCTGATCTCCTGCCAGGGACCACCCGCTTTCTCAAGTCTGT
Organism: Acidobacteriaceae bacterium; assembly: GCA_036390355.1. GTDB lineage: Bacteria > Acidobacteriota > Terriglobia > Terriglobales > Acidobacteriaceae > Edaphobacter. The sequence goes on along the minus strand of DASWCA010000287.1, from coordinate 947 downwards.
CGTGCTGGCCGTTGTCTTCGTTGTTCCCGCCACGGGAGCGCAAACCACCAATGCCCCGGCAAGTGCGCGGTCGGCGTTCCTGGCACGGGCTGGGCAATCCCAACCCGCGCCCGTAGCCTCCGCCGCTGCCCCTGGTCATGCCTCTATTAGGTACTTCTGTTACTCTACGGACCCCAAACAGCATGTGGTCTATTTCAGCGATCTCTTCGACCTTCCCGATTCCGGATTTGATGCCCAAAACTACATGGACTACGTGCTGGCCAGGGAGGATTTCCAGATATACCTGGTCGACAAATACAAGTACCCAGAAGCTGACAATTTGGCGGACTGTAGCTACGTGAACACTGCCACCACCGCCAACGCAGCCGCAACTCTGGCCGCAAAGAAGCGGAGAATGGCGGCCCAGGCTGTGGCCGCAAAGAAGCAGGTGGTCCAGACCGGCTGGAAGGACACACCGCCACCACCGCCGTCTGCCGATGATGATCCGATCGGACCGGGTGGATTCATCACAGCGCCGAGCCGATGAGTTAGGCTCCTCGTCGCGCCGATCCTGAAGCTGCAATGGGACCCGTGGGACTTTCCCTGGTCTGCAGGCAAAACCGGTCTGCAAGCAAACCCCGAAAGACCCATTGGAACCCGGATCCCTGGTCGCTGCGGTCCTCGACGGGGTGAACCGCCTGGCGCTTAAGATCAAACGCGGCCGCGGTCCGATCCAGACCCTCGTCACGCCCGAAGACGCGCCAAGGCGAACTCGGTCAAAACCCGACTTTTCGGGAACTCCAGGCCAAGGGATGGATAAACACAACGGCGTTTGAACGAAGCCGCTGGCGCGGCGGATGCTGCTGCATGGGTGGGTTCAGGCGTTAGCTCCGGCTAAGGTTTGAGTCACAAGGAGGTTCCCTGTGACCCATCTACGCCAGATGATGCTGGATGAACTCCAGCGTCGC
>DASWCA010000286.1:0-3599 GCA_036390355.1 Acidobacteriaceae bacterium | reverse complement strand
GGCCTGAATCATCACTATCAGACTCTGACGTCAGCATTTAGACGGAATGCCGCGAGCCCCCCACGCAAGGTCTCTCGTCAACGGACGCATTGTCGGCAACGCTTACCTAATCTGGTTACGTCAGAGTAGCCCGTCAACCGCCCGGAAGGCTTGCCGAGGCGCGGTTGCGAACGGCCAACAAAAACTAGACCATCCAGCATCTATCGAGTTGAGTGTTGATCTCTGACTCCGCTCGTTACACTCGAAACGAGGAGGTCGCACGATGGAATCCTTCCTGAAGGATGTCAAGAAGGATGTCAAGCATTCGATTCGCGTGCTCCGGCAGAGTCCGAGCTTCACCATGACCGCCGTGGCCGCGCTTGCCATTGGCATCGCAGCGAACACCGCGATTTTTACAATGGTCAATGCGGTGGTCCTTCGTCCTTTGCCGTATGCGGATTCAGGCCGCATTGTGAACATCGGTCGTCAAGGAGGCAACGGCACCGCTTCCATTCCGATGTTCAATTTCTGGGAACAGCACAATCCCGGCTTCGAGGATCTGGCAGCCTACTCCCCCGGGGCAAGCATGAATATGAACGGCGGCGACAAGCCGGAACTGGTGGCGGCGATGCCGTCATCGCAAAACTACTTCCGGCTATTTGGGGCGAATCCGGTCCTGGGGAGAACCTTCACGGCGGCGGAGGACCGGCCCGGAGGTCCGCGAGTATTGGTGTTGAGTTACGGTCTGTGGCAGCGGCGATTTGGCGGCGATCCATCGGTCTTGTACCGGACGATTCGGCTCGGAGGAGCGGCCTATGCTGTAGTTGGAGTGCTTTCGCCAGGCTTCACTCCATACCCTGCGACAGACGTGTGGCTACCGCTACAGGCCGACACGAACAGCACCGATCAGGCCCATGTGCTGACGGTTTGTGGCCGACTCGCACGCAGCGAAAGCGTTGCGCAGGCCAATGCGCAAATGGTGGTGATCGGGAAGCTGTACGCGCAGACTTTTGCCCGACAAATCGTAGGGCATGACGACCAGATTCAGGTTACTCTTTTGCAAGAACAGTTGACCGGCAAGATTCGGCCTGCGTTGACGATCCTGCTGGGCGCGGTGGGGCTGGTGTTGCTGATTGCTTGCGCGAATGTTGCGAACCTGTTGTTGGCGCGCGCCACCGGGCGCCAGAGGGAAATCGCCATCCGCACTGCCATGGGAGCCAGCCGCGGGCGCATGGTGCGGCAACTGCTCACAGAGAGTTTGCTGTTGGCTCTCGCCGGCGGAGCCTTGGGCCTGATGCTTGGCTCATGGGGCGTGCGAGCATTGTTGGCACTAACGCCGGGCGACCCGCCGCGCGTGCAGGAGATCGTATCCATTCCGGCGCTCGATCCGAGTGTAGCCGGATTTACAGTGCTGCTGGCGGTGATCACTGCAGTAGTCTTCGGCCTGTTTCCCGCGCTACAGGTTTCGCGGACGGAGCTTGCGTCCGCGCTCAAAGAAGCGAGCGAACGCGCGGGCACGGGACGGAAGCATAACCGCACCCGCAACACGCTGGTGGGCGCAGAGGTGGCGATTGCAGTGGTCCTCTTATGTGGGGCCACGCTGCTGATTCGCAGCTTTGTGGCCATGCATGCAGTGAGTCTAGGTTTTGAACCCCACAATCTCCTGACGATGGAAGTATCGCTGGCAGGACCGGGCTATGCGAAATCGAGCGCGGTTGACCGCCTCGGGCGCGGGTTCGTAACCCGGGCAGAGACGATTCCCGGCGTGGAGTCGGCCGCGCTGGCGAGTGCGCTTCCGCTTTCGGGCCGTCAGGACATGCTCTTCGACATCCCCGGAAGGACGCCACTCGAGGGCCACAAATTTAACGATGTGCAGTGGCGGATCGTCTCGCCGCACTATTTTGATGTTTTGCGGATTCCGCTGATTTCCGGCAGGCTTTTGCAGGAGCGGGAGCCGGGACGAACCGTGGTCATCAGCCAAGCCATGGCGAACGAATACTGGCCGAACTCTAACCCCGTCGGACAGACCATCGTCATCGGTCCCGGGCTGGGGCCGGAGTACGAGGCGGGAGCGACCGAGATCGTCGGAGTGGTCGGCGATGTGCGCGAGCGGCTGGATATCGGTCCAACACCCATCATGTACCAAGCGCCATCCCAAGTTCCAGATGGCGCAATGGCGCTGGTGAACCGGTACGATACACCCGCCATCCTGGTTCGCACGCGGCCGGGTGTCGCGCCCATGAGCGTCAGCCAGACGGTTCAGGATGCGCTGTTGGCCACCGATCAACTGCCGACGAGGAATATGCGCACCATAGATCAGGTGGGCCTGGACTCGACGGCGAGACAAAACTTCAATCTTCTGCTGCTCGGTTTATTCGCAGCCATTGCGCTCTTGCTGGCGGCAGTGGGTATCTACGGCGTGATGTCCTATAGCGTAGAGCAACGGACGCACGAGATCGGCATCCGTGTGGCCCTGGGCGCGGACCGCCGCGACACGCTGAATCTCGTGCTTCTGCAAGCCTTGCGCATGACGGTGGCAGGGATTGCCGTCGGAGGCGCGGCGTCGTTCGGGCTGACTCGGCTGCTGCGGGCGGAGTTATTCGGTGTGAAACCGTCGGACCCGCTGACCTTTGCCGTCGTGCCAGTCGTTTTGCTCGCGGTCGCGCTGGCAGGCGCGTGTATTCCGGCGCTGCGAGCTAGCCGTGTAGACCCGCTGGTGGCGTTGCGTCACGAGTAGTGGAAAGCGGATCCGAGCCCGGCAGTTTCCAGCAGCATAACTCCGAAGCAGCGCCGCTATGTGAACCGGCACAATCCAAAGTTACTCGTGGATCGTCGGCTAACCTTACCTTACCGGGTTAGGTAAGAGTAGCCCGTCATCCGCCCGTAAATGCGGCAAGGACGGACTTCCCACCGGGTTCAGGCGACGCAGCGCGTTCGTCACTTGCCATTCGCCATCTGCGGCGTTTGCTCGCCAATTTTGGCCGAGTACAGAATGTATTTAAACGGGTCGGTGTTTTGATATTTTTCCATCAGTTTGAGGTAGACGAGCTGCTCAGCTTTGGTGATGGACTCGGTGCGACCGAACCTGGCTGCAGATGCTTCGAGCAAAGAAGCGGCCAGCTCGTATTTGCCGTCGGCCGCCATTTTTTCCGCCGCGGTCACAAGACGTTTTTCTGACAGGGCTAGGTAATCAACCAAGAGTTCTGCGCGATCGGAATCACCGAGATGATCGAGGCCTTCGAGGTCCGCCTGCCAATATCCCACATTTTGGTGATAGAGCCGGTCGATCACGTGTTCGCGCAGGACCAGGTACGGCAGGAGCGCGTCGGCGCGTCCGTTGAGAAGGCCAGGCGGAATGAGATTCGCCTGATGGATCGCAGCGCGCGTGTCACCACGGCGGATTGCCGTTAGCACCTGGTCGCGCAGCCAACTGAGGTTTACCTTCAACTGGGCCAGCATCTCGGGAGAGGAGAAGTTCCGCGTCAAAGGTTCATGCCCGTGCAGCATGTAGCGCGGATTCTTCTGTACCACAATGTCGATTGCGTCGAGCAGGCCCTGAAAGTCGCCTTCCACAACAAACGGCGCACCGAGGTAAGGCATGATGAAATCTCCGACAAAGA
>DASWCA010000285.1:0-6874 GCA_036390355.1 Acidobacteriaceae bacterium | reverse complement strand
CCCAGATCGATAACTGGCGCACCGTTCTGACTCAGCTCGCCGAGAACTTCTACGCCGGCGATGCCCGAGTCGCGCCTAAGCAGTATCCCTCCACCTGCCGCTACTGCGATCAGCGGCTGCTGTGCCGCCTCGACCTCAGCACGCTCGCGGCCGACGCGAACGAAGACTTCGTCGACGCTTCGGACCCCGTGGTCGATACGCTCGAACCCACCCCGGAGGTCGAGCTTGGCTAAGGTCGTCTCCATCCAACAAGCCTCGCTGTTCGACTTTCCCCCGGAGCCCCTCGCCCAACCGCGGGAAACACCCGCGCCTCAACCAACCGGCCCGCCGGACCATGCCGCCCGCCTGCAGGCCCTCGATGTCCGCCGCTCCTTCATCGTGGAAGCTCCCGCCGGCTCCGGCAAGACTGGCCTCCTCGTCCAGCGCTTCCTCAAGCTGCTTGGTGACGAATCCGTCACCCGCCCGGAACAAGTCCTCGCCATCACCTTTACCGTCAAGGCCACCGCCGAGATGCGTGACCGTGTCCTCGGCCACCTCGAAGCCGCCCGCTCGAATTCGGAACCCCACAGCGACTTCGATCGCCAGACCCGCGAACTCGCCCGCGCCGTGCTCGAGCGCGACCGCCAACTGGAATGGTCCCTCCTCGACCAGCCCAATCGCCTGCAGATCCGCACCATCGACTCGGTCTGCGCCGAGATCGCCCGCACCCTTCCTGTCCTCTCCGGTTCCGGCGGCCGCCTTAATCCCCAGCAGGACGGCCGTCCCCTCTACCGCGAAGCCGCGCGCCGCACCCTCCTGCTGCTCGGCACCCAGCAGTCCGACCCCGTCTTTGACGCAGCCCTCAGCGATCTTCTTCTGCACCGCGACGGCAATCTTGCGGACTGCGAGTCTCTGATCGCGGACATGCTCGAGCGGCGCGATCAGTGGGGCAATCTCATCCCTCTCGCCGCCCACCAACTCGACGATGCGTGGCTCGACGCGAACGTCCTCCCGCGGCTCCAGCATGCGTTAGAGCAAGCCATCTGCACTGGCCTCACCCAGGTCGCGCGCGCCTTTCCCCCTCACATCCTCACCGACCTCACGGCCCTCGCCTCCGAGATGGCTGACTCTCCCGGCCACAACGGCACGCCGTCGCCCATTAAAATCTGCCGCGAGTTTGTCCAGTCCCCCGGCTGTGCGGCGGAGGATCTCGAACACTGGCGCGCGCTGGCCCATCTGCTGGTCAAGCCGTCGAAGCCGCGCGACTGGCGCAAAGCGTTCGCAAAAAGTTACATGCTCTTCGAGATGGAGAAGCGCCACAAGGCCCGCCTGGTCGAGATCATCGCCAGCCTCGCCGATCGGCCCGACCTGGTCGAGCTGCTGTTCCGCATCAGTTCTCTCCCCCCGGCGCGGTACCCCGCCAACCAATGGGCTGTCGCCAAATCCCTCTTCCGTGTCCTCAGCCGGGCCCTCGTCCAGTTGCAGTTCGTCTTCGCCGAGCGCGGCGAGTGCGACTTCACCGAATTCACGCTGCTCGCCCGCGCTGCCCTCACTGCCGACTCCGGCCCAGAAGACCTCGCCTCCGCTCTCGGCGCCAAGCTCCAGCACCTTCTCGTCGACGAGATGCAGGACACATCCGCCGGCCAGTACGAACTGCTTCGCCTGCTCACCGCCACCTGGGACGGTCACTCGCAGACTGTCTTCCTCGTCGGCGACCCGCGGCAGTCCATCTACCTCTTCCGACAGGCCCGCGTCGAGAGCTTCCTCCAGACCATCGAGACACGACACCTCGGCGACCTGCCTCTTCCGCCCCTGCGCCTCACCGCAAACTTCCGCTCGCAGCAGACCCTCGTCGGCCACTTCAACCGCGACTTCGGCCTGGTCTTCCCCGAGGACTCCGCGGCCGGCAGCCTCCCCTACTCTCCGGCCGACTCCGTCCTTCCGCCGTCCGACTACGCCGAGGGCATGATCTGGCACCGCAATCCGGTCGAAATCCGGCCGGCCCTGCCGCTCCCTGCGGAATCTCTCCTCACGCCCGCCCAACTCCGCCAGCGCCAGGCGAAGCGCGACGCTTACACCATACGCCGCATCATCGAACGCTGGTTCCAGAAGCCGCTCCCTCTGGGCCGCACCAAGCCGTGGCAGATCGCCGTCCTCGTACGCAATCGCAGCCACCTCATCGAGATCACCGCCGAGTTCGACAAGCACCGTCCCAGCCGCATCCCCTACCGCGCCGTCGACATCGTCCCCCTCTCCGACCGCCAGGAGGTGCTCGATCTCACCGCGCTTACTCGCACGCTGCTGCACCCCGCCGACCGCGTTGCGGCGCTCGCCATCCTCCGCGCCCCGTGGTGCGGCCTCTCGCTGGCCGACCTCCACACCCTCACAGGCGCGGACGACCCCACCCTCCGCAAGCTCTCCATCCGCCGCCTCATGGAACAGCGCGGCCACCTGCTCCCCGACGAGTCCATCGAGCGGCTGAAACGCGTCTGGACCGTCCTCGAATCTGCCGCCACACAGGACTCCCGCCTCTCCGCCGCGCGTCTTGTCGAGCGGGTCTGGCGCTCCCTCGGCGGCGACACCTGGCTTACCGAAGCGGAACTCAGCAACGCCCGCCGCTTCTTCCGCCTGCTCGACCAGATGGAGGCCGAAGCCGGATCTTCCGGCGCCGCTCTCGATCCCAACCGCCTCGCCGACCGCCTGCAAACTCTCTATGCCGAGCCCGCTCCCTGTCCGCCGGACGCGCCCACCGTCGAACTGCTCACGGTCCATCGCGCCAAGGGTATCGAGTGGGACGTCGTCCTCGTCCCGGCCCTCGAGCGCAGTCCTGGAGCAAATCGCCCGCGGCTGCTCACGTGGTCCGAGCTGGAAGACGCCTCCGACCCCGCAGGCCCGGCACCGATCCTGATGGCTCCCATCGCCGCAAAAGGCGAAGAAGTCGACGCACTCACAATCTGGATCAAGGACATTCATAAGCGCCGTGAAGCTGCTGAACGGAAACGACTTTTCTACGTTGCCTCCACTCGCGCCCGGCAGGAGCTCCACCTGTTTGCCGCGCCCGACCTGACCACCCGCGGCGACCTCAATCCTCGCTGGGACAGCCTGCTGAAGTCCGCCTGGACCGCCGCCAGGCCTCAGTTCGACGAGTGGGAGCTTGCCCGAACGGGAATCGTCCCCGTCAAGTCTGCTTCGGCCCCCGTGGAAGAGCCGGCGCAACCCATCGTCCTCGACATGGCCGCCTCCGCCGCGCCCATTCTGCGGCCTCCGCTGCAGCGCCTCCCGTTCGATTTCGATCCGAGAGCCCAGCTCTCCGCCCAATCCCCCAAATTCCCCTACGGGCAGGCGGACCAAGCCACCCCCAGCGATGCCCTCTTCGCCCGCCCCGAAGGTTCGTTCGCCGCGCGCTCCTTCGGCAATGCCGTTCATGCCTGCCTGGAAATCCTCGCAGGCCGCATTGCTGCCGGCCAGACTCCCGCAGGACTGCTCGCCGAGCTTCCAGCATGGACGCCCCGCATCGAGGCAATCCTGCGCGCCGACGGCCTTCCCCGCGACATCGTCAACCGTCTTGCCCGCGAGACTCGCGAAGCCCTGCAAAATGTGCTCCGAGATCACCAAGGCCTATGGCTGCTCGCAGCCCATGCCCACGCGGCCAATGAGTTCGCGCTCACCTCGTGGCATCGCGACATCACCGGCCAGGCCGCGGCAAGGCCCGCCTCAGTCCGCGTCGATCGCATCTTCCAGGCCGGCGCTGAGCCCCACGCCCCAGGCGAAAGCCACCTCTGGATCGTCGACTACAAAACCACTGCCCACGGTCGCGCCGGCCTCGACGAATTTCTTGCCGAACAGCGCGCGGCCTACGCTCCCCAGCTCGAAAGCTATGCCCGCATCCTGGAGCCGGCACATTCCAAATCGCACGAGGAAGTCCGCCTTGCGCTCTACTTCCCCACACTCCCACGCCTCATCTGGTGGAAGGCGTCCGCGCCCGCAACTGAGAACTGAGAACTGAGAACTGAGAACTGGACCTTACGCCGGGATATTGTGATGCCGGACATCCTTGCCGCGCACCCAGAAGATTACGTCTTCGGCGATGTTGGTTGCATGGTCGCCCACGCGCTCCAGGTTCCGCGCGATGATCAGCGCATTCAGGCTCTGCGGCGTCAGCTCCGGCTTCTCCTTGATCAGCGTACTCAGGGCATAGAACGCAGCGTCATTCATCTCGTCGACCTGATCGTCCAGCGTCAGCACCGAGCGCGCCAGATCGGCGTCCGCTTCGATAAACGCCTGCAGCGCTTTGCGCACCATAGCGGACGAGAGCGAGGCAAGCTTGGGGATATCCACCGGCAGGTCGATATTCGCGAAGGCGCCCATCTCACGCACGCGCACGGCGATGTTCACCGCCTGGTCGCCAACGCGCTCGAGGTCCGCATTGATGCGGATTACCGAGAGAATGAATCGCAGATCGATCGCCATCGGCTGCTCCATGGCGAGCAGGTCGAGCGCCATCTGATCGATCTCGCGCTCCAGACGGTTGATCATCGGCTCCGACTGGAAGACCAGCTCGCAGATCGAGAGGTCGCGCATGCGGTACGCCTCAATCGAGCGCTGGATCGCCTGCTCGGCCATCCCTGCCATGATCAGCAGCCGCTCCTTCAGATCGTCGAGGTTCTGCTGAAACTTGATGCGTGTCGCCATCTATCCGAACCTCCCCGTGATGTAGTCTTCTGTCCGCTTGTCCCTGGGGTTGGTAAATATCTTGTGGGTGGAATCGAACTCCACCATCTTGCCATTCAGGAAGAAGCCCGTATTTTCGGCGACGCGCGCGGCCTGCTGCATATTGTGGGTCACAATCACAATCGTATATTGGCTCTTCAACTGAAAGATCAGATCCTCGATCTTCGACGTCGACACCGGGTCGAGCGCCGATGCAGGCTCATCCATCAGCAGCACCTCGGGATCGACAGCCAGAGCGCGCGCAATGCACATCCTCTGCTGCTGTCCGCCGGAGAGGCTCGCGCCCGACTTCTTCTTCAGGTCGTCCTTCACCTCGTCCCACAGGGCCGATGCCTTCAGGCTCCGCTCCACTGTTTCGTCGAGCACTGCCCGGTTACGGAATCCGTTCAGCTTCAGTCCGCTCGCCACATTGTCGTAGATGGACATTGTCGGAAAGGGATTGGGCCGCTGGAACACCATTCCCACGCGCCGCCGGATCTCCACCGGCTCGGCGTCTTTGTAGATGTCCAGATCGCCCATCTTCACCACGCCCGTGGCGCGCGCAATAGGATTGGTCTCGTGCATGCGGTTCAGGCAGCGAACAAACGTGCTCTTGCCGCAGCCCGACGGCCCGATCAGAGCCGTCGCATGGTTGGCGGGGATGTTCAGGTTGATGTCCTGCAGTGTGTGGTTCGTTCCGTACCACGCATTCAGGTCTTGTACATCGATGCTGACGCCCACTAGCTTGTCCCCTTGAGTACACCGCGGCTCGCGTAGATGCGCACCAGCGTCACTGCCACCATGATCATCACAATCAATACCAGCGATCCTGCCCACGCCAGCCTGTGCCACTCATCATAGGGCGAGATGGCATACACATAGATTTGCAGCGGCAGCGCTGCGATCGGTTCGGAAAGCTTGAAGCTCCAGAACTGATTGCCGAACGCCGTAAACAGGAGCGGAGCCGTTTCGCCCGCCACACGCGCAAACGCCAGCATGCACCCGGTGATGATCCCGGGTGACGCCGTCTTCAGGCTCACGGAGAGCACGGTACGCCACTTCGGGACTCCCAATCCCAGCGCGGCCTCGCGGATTGCGTGCGGTACGGTCGCAAGCATCTCTTCGGTGGTTCGCGTGATGGTTGGCACCATCATGATTGCCAGCGCCACGCCGCCCGCAAAGGCAGAAAAATGCTTCTGCTGCATGACGATCAGCGAATAGATTGCGATGCCCATCACGATGGACGGTACGCCGTTGAGCACGTCGGCCGTGAACCGGATCGACATCGCCAGCAACTTGCCCTGGCCGAACTCGGCGAGATATACGCCGGCCGCAATCCCCACTGGAATTCCCATCAGACTCGCCAGCACCAAAACAATTCCCGAACCCATGATGGCGTTCGCCATTCCGCCGCCGGGTTCGCCTACAGGCGCCGGAATATTGGTGAAAAACGCAATGTTGAGTGAACTCGCGCCCTTGTAGATCAGGTAAATCAGAATCGCAGCCAGCGGCGCAATCACCAGCACCGTGCTCAGCAGCGCCAGCCCGGTCACGAGATGGTTCACAACATACCGCCGCGCCGAATTCAGCCGCATCCTCTTCGTCTGGAAGTTCATCGGAGGCCGCAACGGCGCCTCGACGGTAGATGGTGGCGGGGTGTGGAAAGGATTCGCGCCCATGTCAGTGTGCCCTCGCCGGCGTGCCCCGCGTCACGGCCCATACCAGAGCGCGCGCAATTGCATTCACCACAATTGTCACCAGGAACAACGCAAGGCCGATCTCAATCAGCGCACTGAGATACAAATTGCCGGTGGCTTCGGAGAACTCATTCGCAATCACACTCGCGAGCGTGTATCCCGGCGCAAACAGGCTCTTCCCGATGTCGGGATGGTTTCCAATCACCATCGTGACTGCCATGGTCTCGCCCAGCGCGCGGCCGAGCCCCAGGATCACCGCTCCCACGATGCCGATGCGCGCATTGCGCAACACGCCGGTTCGAATCATCTCCCAGCGCGTCGCGCCCAGTGCCAGCACGGCCTCGCGCTGTGAGGTCGGCACGGCCAGCATGATGTCCCGCGTAATCGACGAGATAATTGGCAGAATCATGATTGCCAGAATGATGCTCGCGGTCAGCAGGCCAACCCCGAAGTTGTAGCCGCTGAACAAACCGGTCCAGCCGAAATAC
>DASWCA010000284.1:0-7090 GCA_036390355.1 Acidobacteriaceae bacterium | reverse complement strand
CGAGTAATTCCGCGAAAGTCATCTTGCCGCTTGGATCGCGGTACGAGTTCACATTCTGGCCGAGCAACTGGATCTCGGTAAATCCGGCGTCTGCCATTCGACGCGTCTCGGCCAAAACGGATGACGAGGCCCGGCTGCGCTCTTTGCCGCGCGTGTACGGCACGACGCAGTAGGCGCAGAACTTGTCGCAGCCTTCGACGATGGTGATGTATCCGCGGTGAGGATTGCCGCGCGATGTGAATTCAGTGTCGAAGGTCTCCTCGGTCTGGCGATCATCGAGGCCAGTGATGCGGCGTTCGCCAGCTTCCAGGCGCACCAGCATCTGCGGCAGATTGCGATACGAGGCGGACCCACTGACTAGCGACACGTAGGGGGCGCGGTCGAATATCTTTTCGCCCTCCTGCTGGGCGACGCATCCGAGCACGGCGAACTTCTTGCCCTCGCCCTGCAGACGCTTGTACTCGTTCAGGCGGTGGAAGACTTTCTGTTCAGCCTTGTCGCGAATTGAACAGGTGTTGTAGAGGATCAGCCCCGCATCGGCTTCATCTTCAACGCGCATGTACCCCTCATGTTCGAGGGTGCCGATCACCTTCTCGGAGTCATGGGCGTTCATCTGACATCCGAACGTCTCGATGTAAAAAGTCTTCGTCACTTCCCCAGTATCGCCCGGAAGACCGTCTCGCGGCTAGTCAAGCGTTGGACGTTGCCTGCCGATTGCGCAGAGGCTCGATGACGGAGGACATGTCGGCATCGCCAAACCCCTTGGCGGCGGCGGATTCAAAGAGGCTCCGGGCGACTTCGGCGGTCTTCAGGTCGACATTGCAATGTGCGGCTTCCGTCTGCGCATAGAGGAGGTCTTTGGCCATCAATCGAAGCAGAAAATTCACCTCGTAATTGTGACTGACCATGCGCGCGGAGATTGCGCCAAGCAGAGGACTCCCGGGGGCTCCAGCCTTCAGGATGGAGAGCGCCTTCTCGCGATCGAGGCCGCTGCGTTCAATCCATGTAAGACCTTCCGCAAGGGAGGCTATCTGAACCCCGCAAAGGAAGTTATTGATCAGCTTGATCTTCGCGCCACTTCCCACTGGACCGAGGTGCACGATTTCCTTGCTCATCGCGTGGAGGACCGGCGTGGCGGCTTCGAGCGCCGCAGCGCTGCCGCCGACAAGGAACGACAACTGGCCGGCCCCGGCCTGCATGCGGCTCCCGGTCACCGGAGCGTCCAGGAACTCTGCACCGTGCTGCGCCGCGAGGCCCGCAAGCTCAGCGATCCAGGCCGGACTTACGGTACTGGATTCGATCAGGATGGCGCCTCGATCCGCGGCTTCGAGGGCGCCATCCTTGCCCAGCCAGATGTTGCGCGATGCTGCGTCGTCCGCGAGCATGCTGATCACGACCGCGGCGCCTTTTGCGGCGTCTGCCGGCGTTGATGCCAGACGCGCACCGGCATCCACCAGCGCCTGTGCCTTTGCGGGGGTGCGGTTGTAGACCGACAATGAGAATCCAGCTTTGAGCAGGTTCGCCGCCATGCCGCCGCCCATCGTGCCCAGCCCAAGTATCGCTACCTTTTGACCCACAGGAATGATCCTCCTCGTTGTTTTGTTATTCGATGATTTGCGAAGCGCGTTCGCATTTCCGAAATCTTCACGATTGGCTCTCGATTGAGATTAGATCCGGAGATCGCAGCGGATGCAGCCTGCCCGCCAGTAGCAGGATCGCCAGGAACCCGATGATGTGAAAGGTTCCGACGACCAGAAATAGGGTTCCATAGCCGAATCCGTGGCCGAGCAGGAATCCCGCGACAACGCCGAAGATGGCTCCCCCGATAGCTCCGCCAAATCCTACGAGCCCTGACACGGAGCCTACCGCGGAGAGCGGAAAGATGTCTGCGGGCAGCGTCATAATCAATCCCGACCACGACTGCTGGCAGAAGAATGCGATGCTGAACAACATGAGCGCCCACCCCACGGGGACGTGCGGCACCAGCATCACTACTGGCATAAACAGAGCGCTTAGCCCAAGCGCAAACTTCCTGGAGAAATCGAGCGAGCGTCCCCGGCGCAACAGGGCGCTCGAGAGCCAACCGCCGAGGAAGCTTCCAACGCCCGAAGCTGCGTACGGTATCCACGCGTAGTAACTCACATGCTTCACATCGAATCCGCGCACGTCGTAGAGGTACTTCGGCAGCCAGAAGAGGTAGAAGTACCATGCGGAGTCACTCATGAACTTGGCGAAGACCAGCACTTGAACCTGGCGCATGCGGAGGACATCCAGAAATGACAGCCGCTGTGCAATCAGGCGGGCGTCGAGAGTGGCGATCGAGGCCTGGTTACTTCCGCGATAGCTGAACCACCACCACACTACCCATGCCAGCCCTATTGCACCCGATGCGAAGAAGACCATCCTCCATCCGCTCAGCAACAGGACTACGCCGATCAGTGGAGGAGCCAGCACCGAGCCGACCGCTGTTCCCGCGTTAATGATGCCCATTGCGGTGGAGCGCTGGTTGATTGGAATCCACTCCGCGACTACCCTGGTCGCCGCTGGAAATGCTCCACCCTCTCCCATTCCCAGGAGGCTTCGGGCCACCAGCAGAAATCCGAAGTTGACCGCCAGCCCATGCAGCGCGCAGGCCGCAGACCACCACAGCATGATCAGAATGAATCCGCGCCTAGTGCCTAACACGTCCAGCATGCGGCCGCCACCGGCATAGAGCAGCGCGTAGGGGATCAGGAAGGCGAATTGCAGCCAGGAGAACTGCTGGTTGCTGAGCGGGATCGTTTTCTGAATCGACGAGATGGCAACAGGAAGCGTCTGACGGTCGAAGTAGCTGATGGCAATCGCGGCCGTAACCAGCGCGACGAAATACCACTCCACTGCGATCCCAGTGGGGGCCGCGCGGAGCTGCATTTTCTTCCCGGCATCGCTTAACAGGTCAGCCAACGACTCACCATTGCTTGAACGGTTGCCGGGCAAAATCCGGGGCAATCGTCATCCTGCCAATCATACGATGAGGATCGCGATGGCAGGACGACGGTTGCTTTTAGGCCTGTCGGTGCGAGACGGGGCGAGGCTGGATTCTAACCGCGCGCGTAGGATTCGAGCGCTCTCCGGTTGGAGATCGTGAGTGTGGAACCGTTCATCGCCACCAGCCTTCGGAGTTTGAATGCACCGAACGTGCGGGTAACGGTCTCGCGCGAGGCACCGATGAATTCCCCGATCTGTTCGTGGGTCAGAAGGAAGCGGAAGCGTGTTCCGTTCTCCGTGTCCTGGCCGTTTTCGCTCATTTCCAGAAGGAGGCGAGCGAGTTTTTCGGGTGCTGAGGAGGATAGTCCGACCGTGCGCAACTGCTCGCAGGCCATGCTGTATTGGAGGCTGATTTCTTCGGTGACGAGTTTGTAGACTTCCGTGTGGCGCATGAGAAAGTCGCGAAATTCGCTGCCCGAGATATGCGTGATCTTTGCGGACGAGAGTGTCTCGGCGGTAGTCTCACATTTTGTTCCGAAGAGCGCGGAGGTAAGTCCGAGGACTTCTCCTGCGCGGGCGACGCGAAGGCTGAGACGCTTGCCATCGCTGGAGTTCATGGAGAGCCTCACGATTCCCTCGCGGATCAAGAACACGCCGGTGGGAGCCTGCTTTTCGCTGAAGAGAATCTCACCGACGGGATAGCTCCTGGGCGAGCCGATTGAGGTCAGATCTGCAAGCGCTTCCGGCGAAAGCTTCCGACAGAATTCCCCTGTTCGGATGGTCCGGCAATTCGCATGAGTTACGGTTTCGTGCATGATCGGCATGAGATGGCTCCTCTTAAGCTCTGGTCGCGCTTTGACGTGTGATTTCTTCGGCAAGGTACTTCGTCCACGGGGTGCTGGTAATGAATTCAACTGGTGCTTCGGAACAGATATCGCTGAGAGTCTTTGTTCCATTTGCATCTGCATAGGTCGCGTTGCATAGATCGATCGACAGTTTTCGTTTTCCGAGAGAGGGCGCCAACTCCAGCCACGTGCGGCTCAGTTCAGCCGCCCATGGTCCGGCGATTCGCCCTTCCAAGGTGATTGCTACTGCTTCTGCGTTTTGTTGAATTGATATTCGTAACGTAAGCTGGCTCGTCCTGCGCCACGCCATGACTCAATGCACTTCAGGAGCCAAACCTGTGCGAACCGAGCAGAGGGATTCGCATAGCTCTGAAAAAGCGGATGTTAGTTAGTTAGGACGATGAGAGATGTCAATGCGAGGCAGAGCGAAGTGACGATGTGACGATGACGAAATGCCGTCACTACGACTTTATAAAGTCACTTCGTTCGATGCCGAGCTTCTTTAATTTGGAGTGAAGAGTCGTTCGTTTGAGGCCTAGGCGGGCGGCAGCGCCAGTGGGGCCTCCGATTTGGCCGTCAGCTTCGCGCAGCACTCGCAGGATGTGTTCTCGCTCGGCCATCTGGAGTGTTGGGTTCTCCCAGCCTTCGCTGTCCTGGCTATCCTCGACTTCGAGCTCGGCCAAGGGAACATAGAGCACAGGACCGCGAGTCAGGATCACAGCACGCTCCAGGAAGTTCTCCAACTCGCGAATATTTCCAGGCCATTGCCAGCGAGTGAGCGCCGCCATCGTTTCATCCGGGATGACTTCAATACGTTTCCCCATGCGCCGGCTGTGCGTAGATACAAAATGACGAACCAGGATGGGGATGTCGCTGGTGCGCTCGCGAAGCGGCGGAGAGAAGACCGGGAAAACTTTGAGCCGATAGTAGAGGTCGCTGCGGAACTGCTTCTCGACGACCATCTGGGCTAGATCCCGGTTGGTGGCAGCAATCAGGCGGACATTGACCGCGATGGGCCTGCTGCCTCCCAGGCGTTCGATCTCCTTCTCCTGTAGCGCGCGCAGCAGCTTGGGTTGAAGATCGAGTGGAAGCTCACCCACCTCGTCGAGGAAGAGTGTTCCTTCGTGGGCTAGTTCGAGGCGGCCGATCTTGCGCGCGATGGCGCCGGTGAATGCGCCCTTTTCATGGCCAAACAGCTCGCTCTCGATCAGGCCGGCGGGTATCGCCGCGCAATTAATCTTGATGAAGGTGCGATCGTTGCGTGGGCTCAGGCGGTGAATGGCCCGGGCGAGGAGTTCCTTGCCGGTGCCGGTCTCTCCCTGGATCAAGACTGTTGCATCGGTCGGGGCTACGGTTTCGATCTCGCGGAGCACGCGGCGCAGGCCCACGCTCTCGCCCACAACATCGTCGAAGCGTCGTTCCAGATTGATTTCTTCTTCGAGATACTTCTTTTCCTGGCCAAGGCGGTCGCGGAGTTCCTGGATCTGGCGAAAAGCGAGGGCATTGTTGACTGCCATCGCCACCTGATCCGCCATCTGGGTAAGCAACTCCGCTTCGCGATGGGTAAACGTTCCTTCCAGGCGGCTGGCGACCATCATTGTGCCGATTACGTCGCCGCTGTGGATCAGCGGCACCCAGCATCCGGACTGCATGCCAAGGGCGGTCAGATGGCGCATGGTCTCCGGCGCATAAGGTGAGTCTTCCATGCGCTCCAGGACAACAGGTTCGCGAGTGCTGAAGGCCTCTCCGGCGGGCGAGGTCTGCAATGGGAGGCGCACTTCTCCACGCTGGGTTTCTGTGCCTCCCGCGTCTAGAAACTGGGCGACCAGTTCGTTAGTGGCAGGATCATAAAATGCCAGGGTCGCGGAGTCGTGCGGAATGAGTTCGCCTATGCTCGCTGAGATCGCGCTCAACAGCTTGCGCACATCCATGTTTGCCAGAAGCGCGTTGCTGAGTTGCAGCATGATGGCTTCTTCCGCGCGCTTGCGGTCGGTAAAGTCGCGTGTCACTTTGGCGTATCCGGTGATTTCGCCGGACGAGTCGCGAATGGCGGTGATAATGCTGTTGCACCAGAAGCGGGAGCCGTCCTTACGAATGCGCCAGCCTTCCTCCTCGATTCGACCTCGGACGGCCGCCATGCGGAGCAACTCGGCTGGCCGGTCGCGATCGATGTCTTCCTGGGTAAAGAAGCGGGAGAAGTGCTTTCCAACGATGTCTTTTGCCGCGTAGCCCTTGATTCGCTCGCCGCCGGGGCTCCAGGTCATCACGTGTCCATCGCGATCGAGCAGGTAGATGGCGTAGTCGCGGACGCTCTCGATGATCGAGCGCAACTGCTGGTCGTTGCTGCGCAAGGCCTCCTGCGCAGCCCGCTGTTCCGTTATGTCGCGCACAAAGCTCAGGACCGCCGGGCCGAAGGCGGTCTGGGTCGGTTTGAGCATGATGTCGACGGGAAACTCCGTTCCGTCTTTACGCAGGGCGAAGAGGTTCATCGCCGCACCCATCTGACGGGTTCGCGGATGTGCGGCGTAATTCTCGCGATGGCTGGGATGGCGTCCGCGGAAGCGCACTGGTACAAGGCTGTCGATCGGGAGACCGATTAGCTCGGCTGGCGGGTACCCAAACAGCTCCGAAGCACGCGGGTTGGCGCCGCGAATCTTTCCCTCCCCGTCGGCGATGAGAATCGCGTCGGGAGAGAGCCTGAACAAATCCTCAGGCGCGAAATGCGCAGACTCGATGAGTTCAGGGGAAATCGACTCGTCAAATTCCGATGAATCAAGCGAGGCCATTGCAGATCCATTCTATCCAAGTCGCCCCCAATGAGAATTCCATCTCATATCGGACCGGAAGTCTGATTACGTCAAGGAAGAGGAAGCTAAGGAGCGGCAGAGCCGCCCTTAGGTAAGAATGCCCGAGTGCAGGGATATAGTCGAGGGGCGAAGCCACCGAGGCCGCGCAACTCTGTTGCATGGGCTAGAATCGGCAACGATGGCATTCAAGTATAAGGGCGTCGACTTTATCGAGTTCGATTCACTTCTATCGGAAGATGAACTCCTCATCCGCACGAATACTCGCGCATTCGTCGAAGATAAGTTGATTCCGATCATTGAGCAATGCAACCGCGACGGACGCTTCCCGCTGGAACTCGTCCGCCCGATGGGCGAGCTCGGCTTCTATGGAGCGACCCTGGATGGATATGGGTGCGCGGGCATGAATAACGTCGAATACGGACTGCTGGCGCAGGAACTGGAACGTGGAGACTCGGGGATTCGCAGCTTTGT
>DASWCA010000283.1:0-4594 GCA_036390355.1 Acidobacteriaceae bacterium | reverse complement strand
GAATTGCTGTGAAGGCCGGGCCAGGAATGTCGGCGTGATCGGGCTCGGCGCCGGAACGCTGGCCGCGTACGGCCGGCCGGGCGACCGCTTCCGCTTCTACGAGATCAATCCGCTGGTCGAGCCGATCGCGCGCAACCTGTTTACGTATCTCCGCGATTTGCGGGCGCAGATTTCGATTGTGAATGGCGATGGTCGAGCATCGCTCAGCACCGAGGGTCCGCAGGGCTTCGACGTGCTTGTGGTCGACGCGTTTTCGGGCGACGCAATTCCTCTTCATCTGCTGACGCGCGAAGCGATGGAAGTCTACCGCTCGCACCTCGCGCCGGGCGGGGTGATCGCGTTCCACGTTTCGAATTCGTACCTCGACCTCGCTCCGGAGATAGGCCGGCTCGCCGAGGCCGAGGGCATGCAGGCTCGTGTGGTGGAGAGCATGGACGTCCCTGCCGAAGGCGCCTACCGCGCGACCTGGGTACTCGTAAGTGCCGACGCAGCATTCTTCCAGAAGCCGGGGGTGTCGGCTGTTGCGATGCCGATTCCGAGCTTGGCGGGGCTGCGGCTTTGGACGGACGACTATTCGAGCCTGTTGCCTGTACTGCACTTGGGGCGATGATCGCACGGAGAATTGCACCGGCTCACAATATTTTGCGTATTGATCCGTTAACACCCTAGACCCCTTCGCAGGGGGTTGGCAGCAGAGGAGCAGGATGCAAAGCCGGGATTGGACGATCGACGAGCAGGACCAGTTGATTGCAGAAGTTGTGAAGCGCGACGAACCGCGTCTGCGCAGCTTCATCCGGAAACGTGTGCTCGACATCGGCGACGCGGAAGATGTGCTCCAGGATGTGTTCTACGAGTTGACCGAGGCTTACCGGATGATGAAGCCGGCGGAGCAGATCACGGCGTGGCTCTTTCGAGTTGCACGGAATCGCATTACCGATCTGTTTCGGCGGAAGAAGGCTGTGTCGCTGAACGATTCTGTCGATGACGACGAAGGCTCGCGTGTGCTTGAGGACCTGCTACCGTCGCCCGACGCAGGGCCGGATGCAATCTACGCGCGCAACGTGCTCCTGGATGCGCTCGACGAAGCTTTGGACGAGCTTCCGGAGAATCAGCGCGAGGTGTTTATAGCGCACGAGATGATGGGGCGCAGCTTCAAGGAATTGTCGGAAGAGACGGGCGCGAGCGTGAACACACTGCTTTCACGCAAGCGATACGCGGTGCTGCACCTGCGCGAGCGGCTGCAGGAGGTGCATGAAAGTTTTGGAGAGTGAGGTTAGAACGATGAGGCGAAATAGATTTCTGCGAGTGTTGGGAATTGTGGCGGTGGTGACGTTAGCCATCAATGTGATGGGCTTTGTGGTGATGAATCTGTGGAACTGGCTGATGCCTGCCGTCTTCGGCCTGAAGACGGTGACGTTCCTGCAGGCGCTGGGGTTACTGGTGCTGGGCAAGATTCTGTTTGGCGGATTCCACCGGCATGGCAGAGGCCCGCGCGGCTGGAGACGCCATATGGCAGAACGGTGGGAGCACATGAGTCCGGAAGAGCGCGAACGGTTTCGTGCCGGAATACGTGGACGCTGGGGGTGCGGATTTGGTCCGGACCGAGAGCCCGCGCCCGAACAGAAACCCCTGTAAAAACCCGCGGAGGAGAGATTGAAAATGGAAATGACACTGAAGCCAGGATTCACTGCGTTCGGCGGTTCATGGGCGATGGCGCCCAAAGCTCGCCAGCAGGCGGCAGAGGCGCCGGCCGTTCGCGCGCAGCCTGAGAAACAGCCTCTCTCCATCGAAACTCTTGCGCAGATGTCGCTGGAATCTCTTCTCTACTACGTGCTGGCCGGAGATGGCAGACGAACAGGTTGACGGCATTCCGCCATCCCGGTAGCGGTCTCCGCAAAACTTTGCGGCTTGCCAGATTTGTGTTTTCGCTGCGCCGTCAGACGTGTAATCTGGCGCAGGGATAAACACCGCATGGGATTTCTGTCCGGATTATTTTATCCGTGGGGCCTTTTGCTCCAGGGACTGGCGATCGTCCACTTCATTCGGCGGCGGCCGGACACCTATTGGATTTGGGTCATTCTGTTCCTTGGACCTGTCGGCGCGATTGTCTACCTCTTCGCCGAAGCTTTGCCCGACCTCGGACTGCTGCGCGGAACGATGAAGGTCTTTCCGCGGCGCAAGCGGATTCGTCAGCTCGAGGCGCTGGTGAGGGTGAATCCCTCGGCCGGAAATTATGAAGAGCTTGGCGATCTTTACATGGACGACGGCCGCATCGCTCTGGCGCGCAATGCGTTCGACAGGGCGATCTCTGCACGCTCGGATACGCTGGATGCGTTCTATCGCCGCGGCGCCTGCGCGCTCCAGTTGGGCGATGCGGCAGCGGCTCTGCCGGACCTTGAGCGTGTAGCAGAAAAGGAGCCGGCCTACGACTTCTATCGCGCTTCCGGCCTGCTGGCCCATGCCTGCGCGCAGACCGGGCAGAAGGAGAGAGCCGAGGCGCTGTTCCGTCAGGTGACGGCGAGGTCGGTGTCTTCGGAGACCTACCTGAACTTTGCGGATCTGCTGGCGTCGGAGGGCAAGAACGCCGAAGCGCGCGAGTGGGCGCAGAAGGTGCTGGACAAAAAGCCGGCGATGCCAGGATATCTGCGCCGCCGCGAGCGGCCCTGGTTCCGCAGCGCAAACAAGCTGCTCAAGCGTCTACCAGCCTGAATCGTTCGTCTGCGAGCCTACTTGCGCTTGCGGACCGGAGCCTTGGCCGCCTTCTTCGCAGCCGTTTTTGGCGCAGCCTTCTTGAGCACAACTGTCTTGGACGCAACCGTCTTGGCGGGAGGCTTAACGGTCGCCGACTTGACCGGCACGGACCTGCTTGACGCAGCCTTGGCAGGCGCCGCTTTCGTGGCCGGAGCCTTTGCCGCCGGAGCTTTTGCGGTCTTCGCGGCGGGAGATTCGGCCGCTTCTACTGAGGCTGCCTCCGCTTGCTGCCGTAGCGCGTGCAGGACAACGCGGAACATCTCTTCTTCCGGCGCGGGCTTGCCGGTAAAGATTTCAAACTGGCGCGCACCCTGCTGCACGAACATCTCGACGCCCGTGATGATGGGGATCGACATCTGGCGCGCCATGTGGAGCAGCGGCGTCTCCAGAGGGTTGTAGACCAGGTCGAAGACCAGCTTGGTGTTCAGGTCCTTGGGTTCGAGCAGTGGCGCCGCCTTGTTGCCGGCCATACCCACTGGCGTGGCATTCAGGATGACGTCGAAGCTCGTCTTGCTGAGCGCATCCTTCTTGATCGTCTTCGATCCGGACTGCCGCGCCAGCTTCTGCGCCGTCTCCGGGGTGCGGTTGAGGATGAACACTTCCGCACCCTTGTCGCGGAGGCCGAACACAGCCGCGCGGGCTGCTCCCCCGGCGCCGAGGACGAGCACCTTCGCTCCCCGTAGCGACATGCGTTTCTCGAGCGGCCCGACGATTCCGGCGACGTCCGTGTTGAACCCGAAGAGCTTTCCGGCATTTTCGCCGGAGGGAACGCGCAAGACGGTATTGCATGCGCCGATCTTGGCCGAGAGCGGGTCGGTGCGCTCCAGGTGGGACATGATGTCTTCCTTCAGCGGCATGGTGATGCTGACGCCCTGGATCGGAATCTCCTGAACCAGCTTCAGCAGATCGCTCAGCTTCGCGGTCTGCAGCGCCAGGTAGACAGCATTCACCGTCTCGCGGCGAAAGGCTGTGTTCATCATGATGGGCGAGAGTGAGCTGCGGATCGGATTACCGGCAACGCCGTAGACTTTGGTCGCGGCGTCCACGTGATCAATGCGGTAGGTCTCGATCAGGGTGCGGGCTGCGATCTGTCCTGGGCCGGTCTCTTCTCCCATGGTCGCGGCGGCGAACGTAAAGGCCGATCCGGCGCGCACGCCGAGCACCCGCGAGATAATGCCGGAGTCTCCCATGCAGATGCCGATGATGTTGGTGTGGTCGTTCATGCGCTCGAGGAAGCGGATGAGGGTGACATTGTCGACCAGCGCCTTTGCCGTAGGGACGATCTTGACGAAGTCCGGGGAGAACTTCTCGATGCGTGCGTAGATGCCGTCAAGGTCCTTGGTGGCGTTGAAGTCGTGGTGGCTGATGATGAGGGCGATGCCGGTCTCGCGGAACTTCTGCAGATCGGCCTTCTTCATGGCCTCTGCCGAGTCGAGTTCCAGGTCGGCGATGTGGAAGCCAGACTCGGCAGCCTTGGTCAGAACTTCTACCTCGGCCGCGACCGACCCCGAGAACTTGCCTCCGACGGCCGCGCGACGGCAAGTGGCGATGGCGGTCGCGGCGGTGTTGTCGGCGAAGAACTGCTTGAACTTCGGCATGGCGAGCAACGGCTTTTCGAGGTAATCGAGCCGGAACTCGAGGAAAGGCGTCTCCTTGACGACGGAGGTGGCCTTTTCGATCATCTCGGCAGGCGTCGTGCCGATGATGGCGACGCATACCTTGGTGAGCCGGGAACGGAGTAGCTGGGGCGCGATGCTAGGCAGATTCGATCTCATAGACGCAATCGCGTATCTTACAGAGCAGTCGGCCAGGATGCAAATTTCCGCGTATTTCGGCGGTTTTT
>DASWCA010000282.1:0-15327 GCA_036390355.1 Acidobacteriaceae bacterium | reverse complement strand
TTCGCCGCAATCTCTTCGAGTTGCCGTCTCCAATCCAGCTCTTCCACAAATCCACGGCTCGATCTCCACTCTTCCTGAACCTTGACGAACAGTTCCAGGAAGACGCGTGTGCCCAGCAGTCCTTCGATGTCCTTGCGTGCCGAGGTGCCAATCTGCTTGAGCATGGCTCCCTGCTTGCCGATCAGGATCGCCTTCTGCCCAGTCCGTTCGCAGAAGATCGCCGCAGCAATCTTTGTCACTGGCAGACGCCCATCTTTCATCTTTTTCATAGAAGCGGGTTCTTCGAACTTCTCGATTACCACTGCGGTCGCGTAGGGAACCTCTTCGCCGGTCAGAAGCAGTATCTTTTCGCGAATCAGTTCGGCTGCCAGGAACCGTTCCGGCTGATCGGTCACCTGGTCGCGCGGAAAATATCTCTGTCCCTCGGGAAGGATCGCGACTACCTTGTCCAGCAGCAGTCCCAGTCCCTCTCTTTTGCGTGCCGAGATTGGCACCACGTCGGCAAACGTGTGTTGCGCGCTCCAATGTGCGATCAGCGGTAGCAGCTCTGACTTGCGCACCGCGTCGATCTTGTTCAACACCAGGATCACAGGACAGTCGAGCCGCTTCACCAGCGAGAGGGCGAAGTCGTCTTCTGCCGCGCTCATCGCCATGCGCCCCGTAGCCTTGACCTTCTCGCCCGGAAGTTCCGCTTTCGCCAGGCGGTGAGTTACGTCAACAATAAATAGCACGGCGTCACGCGACTCCAGCGCATCCTGAACCTCCTGCATCATGCGGCGGTCGAGCTGCGTCTCGGGCTTATGCACGCCGGGCGTATCCACCAGCACCACCTGTGCAGCCGGATGGCCCGGCTCGCCCTTGGCCTTCTTTTTCAGCGGCACCTCGAGCACGCCGTGGATGCGCGTCCGCGTGGTTTGCGGCTTGTGCGTCACGATCGCGAGCTTCTGTCCGAGCAGCGCGTTCAGCAGCGTGGACTTGCCCGCGTTGGGCCGGCCGATGATTGATACGAATCCTGAGCGAAAGGGCATTCCTCATTATCTGCCATTGCTGTCCCTTGGCCCGGAACGTCATCGCTCTTCCAATCCAAGTAGGCGGAGTCAACCGAGTGCGACACGATTTTCGGTCGGCGATTGTACCGTTGAGGCGAAGACCGCACCCGCAAGAACGAAGAGCACGGGGAAGAACTCGAGCGTGTAGCGGGCTTCCGAGTTGTCGAGCGTGAGTAGCAGGGCAGCGCGCAGGATGAGGCTCGCGGCCATCGCAAATGCCAGTTCGCGATAGCCGCAGGGAGGCGTCCCCGCCGTAGGTGTTGAGCGCCAGGCGCGGCGCTTCCAGGCAAAGAAGCCGGCCATGCCAAGTGCGATATAGGCGAAATTCAGCGTTGCGTAGGATGCGGCGAATGCGGTTTGAGCGCGATGCTCTCTCCATCTCCACCATTCGAGCGGGGTCTGCATCATCTCGGTGCGGGGCCGCAGGATCATGTCGAGCAGGCGGGTGATGGGCAGCCCAACGCGGAAACGGGTGGGATGCGCGCGAATGCGCTCAGCGGCTAGAGTTGCGAAGCGAGCGTCGATGGCCGGTGTAACGATGGTGGTGGCGTTGTAGTCCGCAAGCAGGGCGGCGGTGCGGTTTCGAAGATCTTCGGAGCCCGCCTGCGAGCCGGTATCGAAGGCGCGCGACGGCAGATCGGTAAGCTCGATGCGGTCGCCGTTGTAGTTCCAGTAAACCTCTTCGGTGGAGGCGAAATCGATCGCCCAGGTACGAAACCAGCGGCCGAATCCGATAGGAGCAAGTTCGCCCTGATCGGTTGCGTAACGCGGGGCGAGTGGCTGGATGGTGTGAAACGTGTGCCAGTTACGCGCTGTCCAGGACACCAGAGGAAGGATGACGTAGAGTGCAGCCGCTAGAACCGGAAGTGCCGACTCGGAAAGCCTGCTTCCCGTTGCACGCGTTGCCAGCGATCTCCACAGCATTGCGGGCAGGACTGCGACCGCGAGCAAAACCTGCTCGGGACGCAGCAGAATCGAATAGCCGAGTGCGGCAGCGACAACCCAGAGCCAGCGGTTGTATCCGAGCCCAGTATCCTGCCAACGCGCGAAGCCGTATAGTGTCAGCGCGATCGAGGTGAGCGTCAGGGGCTCAGTGAGGGGAAGGCCAACGTAGCTCGCGGTGAAGGGGCAGACCGCAGCCAGCCACAGCACCGCAAGAGCCGCGCGCCTGCCGAAGAGTCGACCAGCCAGTGCGCTGGCGAGCCAACAGGTGACCAGGTCGGCCGCCACCTGCACAAACATCACCGCGCGATAGTTTCCTATGCCGAAAATCCGGAAACAAGTTGCGAGAAACAGGGGATAGCCAGGCAGGCGGATCAGGGTGGGGCGAATCTCTATCGAGCCCGGAGCGGCGCCTGTCTCGGTAAAGCCGTAGATCCCATGCCGCAGTAAATTTATGGCGATGTCGCCGTAGATGAGGGTGTCGCCGGAGACTCGCGCCATATGGGCAACGAACCATAGGCGCAGAAGCAGGCCGGTCACCAGTGCCGTGCCCGCCCAAAGCCAGTACCGCCGTCGTTCCCTTGTCATCTAGCAGCATCATACTGGGTTAGCCGCAGCACGCTGGCCGGCTCGTTGACTATGTTCGGCAGGCTGCTACGATTGCGCAGGGGCACTTTGCCGTGCCAGTGATCTCCTGATCTCAGTTCACCATCGTGACGAGGTCCACAGGGCGTCGCGTCTGAATGAGGGACTGGCTGCCATCCGATTGCAAGTCAGCATTTTAAGTCCGGAAATGACAACCAGGGGAACATGACCAAGCAAGTCTTCTTCGATCCTCAACGCAAACGCTGGAAGCGGTTGCGGCGCATCTTCGACATCGTCGCGCTGGGCGGCGTCGTGGTTGGGATTGTGTTTGTGATCGGCTTGTTGCGCATGACTCCGTTGCCGGGGTTGCTGTTGTCGACTCCGAAGCGGAACTATAGCGCGCTCCCGGCCGTCCCGCCGAAGGGCGCGCTGAAGCAGCGTCCCTCTGCCCACCGCAGGACAACCCTCAAGCCATCCGACGTGATTTTGAATTCGGGAGAGGGTCTGCGCGCGGCGTACTACGTGGAGGATGACCCGGCGAGCTACTCGTCGCTGAGACAACACATTCACCAGATTGACCTTCTCTTTCCTGAGTGGATCCACGTCGTGACATCTGATGGCGCGCTGACCTCCTACAGCCTGGACAATCGCCCTTTCGCAGTCGTGGATGAGGCTGGTATACATGGAGTGGATCACGAGCAGAAGATAGCCCACACCATAGCGGCCGCAGGCCAGGATACGACCCCCGCCGAGATTTTTCCGCTGGTCAATAACTACGATCCAATCCAGAATGTCTTTCTCACGTCGATCGGCGACTTTCTCACAAATGCCGATTCGCGGGTGCGCTTCATCGAGCAGCTAGACCAGTTCCTCGCCGCGAACCCGAGCTACCACGGCATCTCCCTGGACTTTGAGGAGATCCCGTCGGCGGCACAACAGGGTTACATGGCATTGCTCACCGCCCTGTATCAGGATTTCCAGCAGCGCCACCTGAGGCTTTACGTCAACGTGCCTGTGGGCGACGATGATTTCGATCTGAAGTACATCGCGGACCACTCCGACGGCCTTCTGCTGATGAACTACGACCAGCACACGGTCGGGAGCGATCCGGGGCCGATCGCCGCGCAGGACTGGTTTATCGACAATCTGAAGGATGTCCTGACCAAGGTTCCAAAAGAAAAGGTGATCTGCTCGCTTGGCAGCTATGGGTACGACTGGATAACCACGATCCCCGGAGCACCAAAGCGCCGCGGAGCGAAGCCATCCGCCCCGAAATTGCTCTCGTCGCAGGAGATGTCAACCCAGGAGGCATGGCAGGCGGCGACCGATGCGGAAGCCCAAATCGAACTCGATCCAGACTCGCTCAACGTCCACTTTGCCTACGACGACGATGACGCGCACGTTCGTCACCAGGTGTGGTTTCTGGATGCTGTGACTGTCCTGAACCAGATGCGGGCAGCGCGCGCTCTAGGCATCGAGACATTCGCGCTTTGGCGGCTGGGTCAGGAGGACAACTCACTCTGGAAGGTATGGGACAAACCCAAGAGCTCCGATCCTGTAAAGGAGCTTGCAGAGGTTGAGCCTGGCTACGACGTCGACACCGAAGGAGATGGCGACATCCTGCGTATCACGCGCAAGATGCAGACCGGCCGGCGTGCCCTGACCCTGGACGATGACGACTCGGTGCCCATTCAGTACCGCTCCATCACCGAGGAGCGGATGACCTCGTATCCGCTCTCCTACACGGTCGAGCAGACCGGCTACCATCCGAAAGAAGTTGCCCTCAGCTTCGACGACGGCCCGGACCCTGCCTGGACACCGAAGATTCTCGACATCCTGAAGAAGAACAACGTGTCCGGGACTTTCTTCATGATCGGAGAACTGGCGGAGAACAACATCGGCTTGGTGCGGCGGGTCTATCGGGAGGGGCATGAAATTGGCAATCACACCTTCACCCACCCCGACATCAGTGAAATCTCGAATGCCAGCCTCGATCTGGAACTGAATCTGACGGAGCGGTTGTTCGCGGCGGAAATTGGCGTGCAACCCCTCTACTTCCGCCCTCCCTATTCGATCGATCAAGAGCCGGATACCAACGATCAGGCAGCTCCGGCGGAACGGATCCAGAGCCTCGGTTACGTCATTGTCGGCGACAAAATCGACACAGACGACTGGGATGAGCACCCGCGCAAGACCACGCAGGAGATTATCGACAGCGTCTTCCAGCAGATGAACGAGATGCAGAACCGATCGTGGATGCGGGGATCAATCATTCTGTTGCACGATGGCGGAGGCGATCGCTCGGTGACGGTGGCTGCTCTCCCCGCACTTATCAAGGCACTGCGCGATCGCGGATTCACGATCGTTCCGGTCTCGCAATTGATGGGTAAGACCCGTGCCGAGGTGATGCCGCCGCTGAACAAACGTCAGTTGTGGCAAGCGCGAGTCGACTCCATTGCCTTCATGGTATGGGCGTTCTTCAATCACTTCGTGATCGCGGTCTTCTTCGTGGGCGACGTCCTGATGAGTGCGCGACTGATCATCATTGGAGTTTTCGCCGTCATCGATCGTTTCCGCAAGCGCAAGAACTTTGCTGGCCCGGATTATGCCCCCCGGGTTGCGGTGTTGATCCCCGCGTACAACGAGGAGAAAGTGATCGTTCGCACGATCCGCTCGGTGATGATGTCGAACTACAAGAACATCCGAGTCATCGTGATCGACGACGGATCGAAGGACAATACGTACCGGACCGCGTGCGATGCCTACCCAGCGGATATCGCGTCGGGTCGCCTGACCGTGCTGACCAAGCCCAATGGCGGCAAGGCCGATGCGCTCAACTTCGCGCTCGATCGCACGAAGGAAGATATTTACGTCGGCATCGATGCCGATGGCGTGATCGCCCACGATGCTATAACCAACCTGGTGAGCCATTTCGCGGATCCGAAGATTGGCGCCGTAGCAGGCAATGCCAAGGTAGGCAATCGCATCAACCTGTGGACGCGCTGGCAGGCGCTCGAATATATCACCAGCCAGAATTTTGAGCGTCGCGCTCTCGATCTGTTCGACGTCGTAATGGTGGTACCCGGCGCCATTGGAGCGTGGCGAACTGCGGCTGTGAAGCGCGGCGGCGGCTACCATACCAACACCGTCGCCGAAGATGCCGACCTGACGATGAACCTGCTGGAGCAAGGCTATTCGGTGATCTATGAAGACCGCGCACTGGCCTTCACCGAGGCGCCCGTCGATATGAACGGGCTGATGCGCCAGCGTTTCCGCTGGTCGTTCGGAATACTGCAGGCGATATTCAAACATCGCGGCGCAATCGCGAAACGCCGCGCGATGGGCCTGTTCGCGCTGCCCAACACGCTCATCTTCCAGATACTGCTTCCACTGTTCTCGCCTTTTATCGACCTGGCGTTCATCTGGGGTGTTTTCTATTACTTGTACGACAAGCACTTCCATCCCGAAGCCGCCTCGTCAGCGAGCTTCTACAAGCTGCTTGGGTTCTTCCTGGCGTTCCTGATCATCGACTTCGTGGCATCCGCCCTGGCCTTCACCCTGGAGCGGAAGCATCCGGCAAGCAAGGGCGACGCGTGGCTTCTCTTCCACATCTGGATTCAGCGCTTCACGTATCGCCAGGTGTTCTCCGTCGTTCTCTTCAAGACATTGAAGCGCGCTGTCGATGGCAAGCCGTTTAACTGGGACAAGTTGGAGCGGACCGCGACCATGTCGAAGGAGACGGAGAAGATCACAGAACTCCGCTAAACGCTCGGACACCCTGCCGCTTGCGGCTAGCGTTGCGGTGTATCTGTCACTATCCAAAGAAAAACTGTTACGACAGTCATTTCCTCGCTTGACGCGAGGCGAGGGAAGAGGGTATTGTCTTGCCATGTTAGGCGAATAAAAGGCGAAAATAATTATGCCCTCGAAGACAAACGATCCCGGAGCGTCACTCTTTCCCATCCTCCCTGCCGCATTGACCGGTCTTGCCAGGATGGCCGCGGAGGCCGAACACGCGGACGATGGTCACCTGGTGGAGTTTCGGACGCTGCAGGTGCGCAGCGTGCTCAACCGCTCGGTCTCCAAACGCCTCCTTTGGCTCGCGTACAGCATCAATCCCTACCGCGGGTGCGAGTTCGGATGCAGGTACTGCTATGCGCGGTATACCCACGAGTTTCTCGCGCCGAACGACGCTGCGGCTGGGGCAGCCAACTCCGGAGTCAACTTCCGCGACCCTGAAGCATTTGAGCGGCTGATCTTCCTGAAGCAGAATGCCGCGTGGCTGCTGGAGCAGGACTTGAAGCGGATTGATCCGGCGCGGGAGATCGCGCTCGGCACTGCGACCGACCCTTATCAGCCCATCGAACGCAAGGCGGGGATTACGCGCAGCCTGCTGGAGGTGTTCGCGCGCAAGCAGGGCTACCGGCTGGGAATTGTCACCAAGTCGAATCTGATCGAACGCGACATCGATTTGCTGACGGAAATCGGACGGACGAACACGCTGGTCGTTCACATCACGATCACCACAGCGAACACCGCACTGGCGCGGAAGCTCGAGCCTCGTGCACCACGGCCGGACCTGCGTTTCGCGGCGGTGCGTCGCCTGCGCGAGGCAGGGATTACGGCCGGCATTCTATGCTGTCCGCTGCTCCCTGGGATTACCGATTCGGAGAGAGCGATCGACGGGATGGTGCGCAGGGCCGCGGCCGTGGGAGCAAGCTTCTTCGCGGGAAATCCGCTCTTCCTGAAGTCCTGCTCGCGTCCAACGTATTTTCGCTTTGTGCAGGAGCATTTTCCTTCGCTCGTAAAGGACTACGAATCGCGGTTTGGCTCGTCGGACTTTGCCAGGCCAGCCTATAGCCGGCAACTTGCCGGGATCGTCGAGCGGGCATGCCGCAAGCATGGTCTTCGCCAGAGATCGCATGAAGCGCTGATGCCAAGCGATGCGAATCTTGACGCGAGGTTTGGCCCGCAGCGAACGGATGCTCTCAGTCGAAGATCGCCGGGACGCGTGTCGGAAGGTCCGCAGCAGAAGCTGTTTGCTTGATCGCCCTGCGGATCGAATAAAAAGCGCGGAACCCAGCGAGGGTTCCGCGCTTTTCAGTGGTTCAGGAAAATCTACGCCACGACTTCGATGCCCATCGAGCGAGCAGTGCCGCGGATGCTGTTGGCCGCCTTTTCCACGGTGATGGCATTCAGGTCGGGCATCTTCTGGGCCGCGATCTGCATGATCTGCTTCTCGGTGACCTTGCCCTTCTTCTCCTTGTTGGGAGTGCCTGAGCCCTTCTCGATGCCCGCAGCCTTCAACAGCAGGACGGCCGCGGGGGGCGTCTTGGTGATGAAGCTGAAGCTGCGATCGGCGTATACGGTGATGACGACGGGAATGGTCATTCCGGTCATCTCGGGCGTGGAGGTGCGGGCGTTGAACTGCTTGCAGAACTCCATGATGTTGACCTGCGCCTGGCCGAGCGCGGGGCCGACTGGCGGGGCGGGCGTGGCCTTGCCGCCGGTGATCTGAAGCTTGACATATCCAGTAATTTTCTTCGGTGCCATGGGATAATCCTCTGTCTGTTTCTAGCTGCGGGCGCTGGGCCGGCTGCCGATTTTTAATCCAAAATTCTTGTGCGCGATGGAAGCTACTCTTCCATCTTGTCGACCTTGGCGAACTCGATCTCGACCGGAGTGGAGCGGCCGAAGATCGAGACCATGACCTTGAGGGTCTGGCGGTCTTCGTTGACGTCGTCGACGGTGCCGTTGAAGTTGGCGAAGGGTCCTTCGTTGATGCGGACCTGCTCGCCCTTCTCAAACTTCACCTTCATCGAAGGCTTGTCCTTGGCGGACTCGGAGCGGAAGAGGATCGAACTGACTTCGGCCTCGGAGAGCGCGACCGGCTTGTCGCCAGTGCCAAGGAATCCGGTGACGCGCGGCGTGTTCTTGATGACGTGCCAGAGATCGTTGTCGAGTTCCATCTCGACCAGCACATAGCCGGGCAGGAAGACGCGCTCGATGGTGTACTTCTTGCCATTGCGCAATTCGGTGACAGGCTCGGTGGGAATCATGATGCGGCCGATGCGGTTCTGCAAGCCGAACGCCTGGATGCGGCTCTCGAGCGACTCGCGCACCTTGCGCTCAAAGCCGGAGTAGGCATGGATGATGTACCACTTGAAATTCTCGTTGACCGGCGGAGCAAGCTGCTCCGACGGTTGCTCGTCGGGATTTTGCCCTTCCGGAAACTGCTCGTCTGCCGCCATCGTAAGTATGCCTTCTTTACGCATCTATGTTGCCTGTTTCTGGGCTAGTGTTTGGTGAGGTACTGAATCAGTCGCGTGATGCCCTGGCCGAACACGTAGTCGGTCACTGCAAAATAGGCCGCGAAGATGAACACCGTGATGATCACGATGGCAGTGGTGGACTGGACCTCGGGGCGAGTGGGTGTGACCACCTTGCGCATCTCGCTGCGCACGTCCTTGAGAAACTCCACCAGTTCGCGCGGCCGTGCTTTGAACCGCTCCATCCCACCGCTTTGTTGTTCTTCCACTGCAACCGCCTTCGCCATGGTGCTGCCTCAAATCTCTCTTCTGCTGTGGTGCGTGCCAGCCATGCTCCGCCATTTTCAGAAGAAGCCAAGGCGGGAAAACTGGCGGGGGAGCTCGGATTCGAACCGAGAAGTTCGGTTTTGGAGACCGACAGTTTAACCGTTAAGCTTACTCCCCCAGGAGCTGTCGGCTTCAAGCTCGTTGCCGACGGCTGAAGCCAAGGGTGCTCTTACTTCGTCTCTTTGTGGTCCGTGTGCTTGCGGCAGGTGTTGCAGAACTTTGAGAACTCGAGGCGGCCAGTGGTCGTCTTCTTGTTCTTCGTGGTGGAGTAGTTCCGGTTCTTGCACGTGGGACACTGCAAGGTGATAATTTCGCGCATTGGTTGATTCTCCTAACTTCGGAATTGGCCAGCCACCTCGGCTGGCAAGCAGCTTGTTTCGGAGGAAAGGACGTAAGCCCACCACCTGACACGCCGCGACACAGGGCTTTAGGCCCCTGCTGCCCATCCTGAATTTTCTTGCGGAAAGAGGTGCGGTCAGGCCACGCACAACCTACTACATTATCCAACAGAATCGCGGAAAGTGGAAGAGGGCTTCCAGCCAGGTTCGAGGTTGGGTCCGAGGCGACGGCGTTAAGAGTGTGTAGGACAGTTGCGGGTTGCAGGTTGTCAGTTGCAGGTTGTGGAGCGGGCAGGGCTGGCCTGGCTTCTTCGATGACTTCCGGCGGCGCGCCGGGGTGTCGGCGCTCGGTGAGTTCGGAGGCGGGGAAGAGTTCGGCGTTGCAACTGGCGCAGTGACGCGAGCGCAGGAAGTAGAGGAGGCTCTCCTTGGTGATGGGAATGGTGGTGGGAGCTGGCGAGGTTGATGGTTGCTGGTTGTTGGTTGCTGGTTGGACTGAAGATGCATGGGCGGGAGGTGCTTCGGTCGCGGACCTGGCTTGTGAGCGCTGGGCGGGCGCGGGTTCGAGGGCTCGCATGGCGACTTGCAGGCCGTAGATCATCTGGCCGGCGCGGCGGGTGTCGATGGTGTTCTCGGCGAGGCGGTGGAGGACGGCGGCGAGGGCGATGAAGATGCTGGCGCGGTCCTCGATGGGCGGAATCTCCATGCAGGTGATTTCGGGGTCGATGAGGACGCGGTGGTTGTTGCGGGTGGCGTGCTTGATGTGGTGGTGATAGCAGTAATATTCGCCTTTGAGTGCGGGCGAGCCGCAACGCTGGCCGCTTGGGGCCTGGAAGTGGTGGCATTGGTGGTCGCGATTGAGGTCTTCAAGTGGTTCCGGCATGGTGTACCCCCCTGGGTATCGATTCGTGCATAATCTTCCAAACAAACCACTTACCGGAGTGTTGAATTTGCATAATCTTGAAAACAAAGGAGATAGTTTACAAGATCTTCAAAACGCTGGAGTTATGGTTTCTTTGGAGCTTTGAGGAGAGGACACAAGCCTGAGGCTGGTGGATTCTGTCTCTACCCTAAACCCAATCCTATCGTGCGGTGGGCGTTAAAGGATGTGATCCAGATCACTTCACACGTGCGGTTTCGCGAAGGCAAGAGGAGGTTTGCTCCCCTACGAAAGATGTGGGATGGTGAGCGGGCGATGCGAGCCGTTTACATCCCACCCTTCGCAAAGGCGCGAAGGATGGGGCACCCGAGGTTTTGAGGTTGGTGAAGGGTGGCCACCCGCCATCGTATTTCCGCAAAAGCTTGGGGCGGCCTTTCGGCCGCCCCAAAGGTTCTACCGCGAAACTGAACTACTTGATGATTTCCGAAATTGCTCCCGCGCCGACGGTACGTCCGCCCTCGCGGATGGCGAACCTCAGGCCCTTTTCCATGGCCACCGGCGTGTGCAGCGTGATCTCCAGCGACACATTGTCGCCCGGCATCACCATCTCGGTGCCGTCCGGCAGCTTCGCCGAACCGGTCACGTCGGTTGTGCGGAAGTAAAACTGAGGACGGTAGCCGTTGAAGAACGGAGTATGTCGCCCGCCTTCTTCCTTGCTCAACACGTAGACCTCGCCCTTGAACACGGTGTGCGGCGTGATCGAACCCGGCTTCGCCAACACCATCCCGCGCTCCACGTCTTCCTTCGCGATGCCGCGCAGAAGAAGTCCGGCATTATCGCCCGCCAGGCCCTCATCGAGCTGCTTCTTGAACATCTCGACGCCGGTGCAGACCGTCTTGCGCGTCTCGCGGAAACCGACGATCTCGCAGTCCTCGCCAACCTTCACCTTGCCGCGTTCGATGCGCCCCGTCACTACGGTGCCGCGACCAGAGATCGAGAAGATGTCCTCAATCGGCATCAGGAAGGGCAGATCGACCGCGCGTTCCGGCTGCGGAACATAGCTGTCCACCGCCTCCATCAGCTCGTCGACCTTGGCCTCCCACTTGGCTTCGCCATTCAGCGCGCCAAGCGCAGAGCCGCGAATGATCGGAGTGTCGTCGCCGGGGTAGTCGTACTTCGACAACAGCTCGCGAACTTCCATCTCCACCAGTTCGATCAGCTCTTCGTCCTCGACCGCGTCGCACTTGTTCAGGAACACGACGATGTACGGAACGCCCACCTGGCGCGCCAGTAGCACATGCTCCTTGGTCTGCGGCATCGGGCCGTCGGTGGCCGCGACCACCAGAATCGCGCCGTCCATCTGCGCCGCGCCGGTGATCATGTTCTTGATGTAGTCGGCGTGGCCGGGGCAGTCGACGTGCGCATAGTGCCGCTTCGACGTCTCGTACTCCACGTGCGCCGTCGCGATCGTGATGCCGCGCTCGCGCTCCTCGGGAGCGTTGTCGATCGAGTCAAACGAGCGGAACGAGTTCTTCGGGTTGTGCTTGGACAACACCTTCGTGATCGCCGCCGTCAGCGTCGTCTTGCCATGATCGATGTGCCCGATCGTCCCAACGTTTACGTGCGGCTTTGACCGGTCAAACTTTTCCTTGCCCATTGCGAGTCTCCAATTCCGTGTAGTTCGTTATCTGCCAATCCTGTGCGCAGGTCATACTGGCCGGCGCGAGTCGATTACTTGTCCTTGCCGTCCTTGCCCTGCACCTTGGCGATGATCTCTTCCGATACCGACCGCGGCGCTTCTTCGTACTGCTTGAACTGCATTGAATAGTTCGCACGGCCCTGCGTTGCTCCGCGCATGTGCGTTGCATAACCAAACATTGTCGATAGAGGCACCGTCGCACGAATGGCCTGGGTGTTGCCGACCATCTCCATGCCTTCAATGCGTCCGCGCCGCGAGTTCAGGTCACCGATGATCGTACCCATGTAATCCTCGGGGACGGTGACTTCAACCGCCATCACCGGCTCCAGAAGAACAGGCTTGGCCTTGCGCGCGGCTTCCTTGAAGGCCATTGACCCGGCAATCTTGAACGCCATTTCGTTCGAGTCGACGTCGTGGTAGCTGCCGTCATAAAGCGATACCTTGACGTCCACCATCTCATAGCCGGCGAGCACGCCGCCCTGCATCGCTTCCTGGATGCCCTGGTCGATCGGCTTGATGTACTCTTTCGGGATAGTCCCGCCCTTGATGTCGTTCGAGAACTCATAGCCTTTGCCCGGCTCGTTCGGCTCGATGCGAATCTTGGCGTGGCCGTAGTTACCCGAGCCGCCGGTCTGACGGATGTACTTGCCCTCCGCCTCGGCCTTGGAACGAATCGTCTCGCGGTAGTTCACCTGCGGCTTGCCGACGTTGGCCTCGACCTTGTACTCGCGCATCATGCGATCCACGATGATCTCGAGATGCAATTCGCCCATACCGGCGATGATGGTCTGGCCCGAGTCGACATCGGTACGAACGTTGAACGTAGGATCTTCCTGCGCGAGTTTGGCCAGAGCCATGCCCATCTTTTCCTGGTCGGCCTTGGTCTTGGGTTCGACTGCAACCTCAATGACGGGCTTGGGGAAATCGATGGACTCGAGCACGACCGGATGGCGCTCGTTGCAGATCGTGTCGCCGGTAATGAGGTTCTTGAGGCCGACGGCCGCGCAGATATCGCCCGCGAGCACTTCCGTGATCTCTTCGCGTTTATTAGCGTGCATCTTCAGAAGACGCCCGATACGTTCGGTCTTGCGCGTACGCGGATTCAGAACCGAATCGCCAGTCTTGAGCGTGCCCGAGTAGACGCGGATAAATATGAGCTGGCCGACAAACGGGTCGGTCATAATCTTGAAGCCGAGCGCGGAGAGAGGCTCGCTGTCGTCGGGCTTGCGGACGATCTCCTTCTCCATGTTCTCCGGATCGTGGCCGACCATCGGAGGAATGTCGAGCGGGCTGGGCAGATAGTCGACGACCGCGTCGAGCAACGTCTGCACGCCCTTGTTCTTGAAGGCCGAACCGCAGAGGACGGGGAAGATGTTCATCGCGATGGTAGCCTTGCGGATGCCGGCTTTGAGCTGCTCCTCGGTCGGCTCTTCGCCTTCGAGGTATAGATGCATGATCACGTCGTCTGAATCCGCGACGGCTTCGATCAGGTCGTGACGAGCCTTCTTGGCGGTTTCGACGAGGTCGGCAGGAATCTCTTCCACCGAATACTCGGCGCCCATGGTCTCGTCGTGCCAGAAGATGGCCTTCATGGTGACCAGGTCGACCACGCCGGCAAATTTCGCTTCGGCGCCGATCTGAATATTGATAAGCACTGCGCGCGCGCCCAACCGATCCACAATCGTCGATGTTGCGTAAACGGAGTCGGCGCCGGCCTTGTCCATCTTGTTGATGAAGCAGATGCGCGGGACCTTGTACTTGTCGGCCTGCCGCCAGACGGTCTCGGATTGAGGCTGCACGCCGGCAACAGCGTCGAAGCACGCAACTGCGCCATCGAGCACGCGCAGGCTGCGCTCGACCTCGGCCGTGAAGTCCACGTGGCCGGGGGTATCGATGATGTTGATGCGGGTGTTCTTCCAGGTGCAAGTAGTCGCGGCGGAGGTGATGGTGATGCCGCGCTCCTGCTCCTGCTCCATCCAGTCCATGGTGGCAGTGCCTTCATGCACCTCACCGATACGGTGCGTGATGCCCGTATAGAACAGGATGCGCTCGGTCGTCGTCGTTTTACCGGCGTCGATGTGCGCCATGATCCCGATGTTCCGGCAACGATTCAGAGGTACAGTGCGTGCCACGGTGTCAATCTCTCACTCTGCAAGGCGAACCCTGCGGTCATTCAAACTCGATTCAAGCAGGACAGGTCTTGCTGTTCCCTGTTCCCTGCCTCCTGTCTTACCAGCGGTAGTGGGCGAATGCCTTGTTGGCCTCGGCCATGCGGTGTACATCTTCCTTCTTCTTCATCGCCGCGCCACGGCCATTGGCTGCGTCGAGCAGTTCGGCGGACAACTTCTCCACCATGCCCTTTTCGCCACGCGCACGGCCATAGGTAACGAGCCAGCGGATCGCGAGCGACGTGCGCCGCTCCGGGAGAACTTCGATCGGTACCTGGTAGTTCGCTCCGCCGACACGGCGGGACTTCACTTCGAGAAGCGGCTTGCAATTCTCGATCGCCTTCTTGAACAGCTTCAGGGCCTCGTCGCCGCCCTTCTGCTCAAGGTTCGTCATGGCGGTGTAGAAAATGCCCTGCGCGGTGGACTTTTTGCCGCCCCACATCATGGAGTTGACGAACTTCGTGACCAGGGTCGAGTTATAGACCGGGTCGGGAGCAACTTCACGCTTGGCGATATAACCTTTTCTTGGCATCTTCTCTCTCTTCTCTTCTTCCTCCAGCGCCGTGAACCTCTCAAGCGTCTGGACCTGAACTCTATCTAGTTGTCAGGTCTCAGTGATCAGTTCTCAGTTGAGAACAATCGACTGAAACCGTGATCCTTACTTGCCCGCAGCAGCCTTGGGACGCTTCGCCCCGTACTTCGAGCGGCTCTGCTTGCGGTTGGCGACGCCGACTGAATCCAGCGATCCGCGAACCACGTGATACCGAACACCCGGGAGATCCTTCACACGGCCGCCGCGAATGAGCACGATCGAGTGCTCCTGCAGGTTGTGGCCGATGCCCGGGATGTAGGTCGTGACCTCGATGCCGTTGGTCAGGCGAACGCGGGCGACCTTGCGCAGCGCCGAGTTCGGCTTCTTGGGCGTCTGTGTGTAGACGCGGGTGCAGACACCGCGACGCTGGGGCGAGCCCTGAAGCGCGGGGCTGGCGGTCTTGTAACGGGTGGGCGTGCGGCCCTGCTTAACCAACTGATGGAACGTAGGCACTCGAACTCCTTGAACTGCGGCCGAT
>DASWCA010000281.1:0-8847 GCA_036390355.1 Acidobacteriaceae bacterium | reverse complement strand
AATCAGGTGTGATGGGAGATGTCAGGCATTCAGGGTTGAAATTGTCAGTGCTGGACCAGTCGCCGGTGGCGGCGGGGAGCATGGCTGGGCAGGCGTTGCAGAACTCGATTGAACTGGCCCGGCTGGTGGATCGGCTGGGGTATACGCGGTTCTGGATGTCCGAGCACCATGCGATGGAGACTCTGGCCTGCACGGCGCCGGAAATTCTGCTGGCGCGGATTGGGGCGGAGACGCAGCGGATCCGGATCGGGTCGGGCGGAATCATGCTGCCGCACTACTCGGCGTTCAAGGTGGCCGAGGTGTTCCGGACGCTGCATGCGCTGTATCCGGGGCGGGTGGACCTTGGATTGGGGCGCGCGCCCGGCGGCGGGCCGGTGGAGATGCTGGCGCTGAAACGGGAGCGCGCGACGAAGATGCCGGACGACTTCGAGGACCAGGTGAGCGAGCTGCTGGGGTACCTGTATCCGGGCGAGGCGGAGCATGCGTTTCCGGCGGGGCACCCGTTTGGGAGCCTGCGCGTGGCTCCAGAGATGCCGGGCGGGCCGGATGTGTGGATGTTGGGGTCGAGCCAGTGGAGTTCAAAAGCGGCGGCGGAGTTTGGGCTGCCGTATGCGTTTGCTCATTTCTTCTTTGGGCAGGGGACACGGCAGGCGATTGAGGCTTATCAGAGGGACTTCACGGCTTCTTCGCGGCGAGCGGCTCCGGAGGCGCTGGCGGCGGTGGGCGTGATTTGCGCGGAGACGGATGAGGAGGCGGAGTATCTGGCGTCGAGCGTGCGGCTGCTGCAGCGCAGGATTCGGATGAACGATCGTAGGCCGGTGGCCGCTCCCGAGGACGCGATTCGCGAACTGGCAATGTTGGGCGGCGCCACTTCGGAAGAGGGCGAGTGGCCGCGGTACTTTGTCGGCACGCCGGCGAGAGTGCGGGAGCAGTTAGAGGCGATGGCGGCGGCCCTGCGGATCGAGGAGCTGGTAGTGAACACGATCGTGTGGGACCACGCGAAGCGCCTGCGGAGTTATGAGTTGCTGGCTGGGGAAATTGGGTTAGTGGGCTAAGCTGGCAACGAGTGTGTATTTAGTGTGTATAATATAGGCTGGGAGTTTCGATGAGCAGCCGAGAAGTGATCCGTCAGCTTGTGGACGACGGATGGTACGAGGTGGCGCAGGTTGGCAGTCATGTGCAATTCAAGCATGAGGTGAAGCCCGGCCGCGTTACGGTGCCGCATCCAAAGAGGGATCTCCCGATCGGTACGTTGAAGAGCATCGAGAAGCAGGCGGGCATCAAGCTGAGGTAAGGCCAATCTCTGGGAGGGGGACGGCATGGAATACATTGCATATCTGCATAAGGACAAGGAATCGGATTACGGCGTGAGCTTTCCGGATTTCCCCGGCTGCGTGACGGCAGGAAGAACGCTGGAAGAGGCGCGGGTGATGGCGGTCGAGGCGCTGACCTTGCACATGGCGGGGATGATCGAGGATGGCGAGGCGTTGCCGGAGCCCTCGACGCTAGATCAACTCGCGAACGATCCGGCTATGCAGGGTGCGGTGGCGTTTCTGGTGAGCGCGGAAGCTCCGGAGAAGACGGTGCGGGTGAATATTACCGCGCGAGAGAACCAGATTGAGGCGATCGATAGGCTGGCGCGGAAGGCTGGGATGACGCGGTCGGCGTATATGGTGCAGTCGGCAGTGCGGGGTGGGGTGCCGGAACCGCGCAGGCGGCGAGCGTCTGCTTAGTGTCAGATGCGCTCGTAGCTCATGCTATACATGAGCATATGGCAGAGATTTCGATAGTTAAGGCAGTCGAGTTACCGGTCGTCGCCCCCAGCACGACTAAATTTGTTGAACAACTTACCACTTCATTTGGATTTCCTCGAGAGATATTGTCGAGCGATGAAGATATAGCTCAGGCATGGGGTCAACTGCCCGTTCTCTTGAATCGCATACCTGTGGAGCGACGCGATCCTCTCTTGGCCAGGATGTGTGTAGCGGTCTCGGTTGGACTCATGGACAGCGCGATTAACTACGCGTGGAACTCGGCCATGAACGAGCTGCGAAACAAGATTAGGCAGTTTGGGATTACGGTTGTCCCACAGATTACGGGAAAACCCTTTAATGAAAAAGTTCTGGAAGACATGCAGGATGCGGACCTCTTGTCTTTATGCCTAAATCTGAATCTGATCACAGAAGAAGGCTATTTCATGCTGGATCAGTGCCGTGACATTCGGAATAACTTCTCGGCCGCGCATCCCGCGATCGGCCAGATTGATGCGTTTGAGTTCGGCAGTTTCCTGAGTAGGTGTGCGAAATACGCACTTAACAACGTTGTGAATCCAAAAGGGGTTGACGTAGTGGCCTTCATTGAGGCCGTGAAGGCAGCCCGCTTCACCGATTTGCAGCGTGACGAGTGGATTGGGAGGGTAAAAGCCACCCATGAGGCACAACGCGAATCACTGATCCTGACGCTGCATGGCATCTACTGCGATTCTTCGGTGGCGGAGGAATCGCGACTAAATGCTTTGGATATTGCGACAGCATTTTCACCAGCTTTTACTGCCGGACTTCAATCTGAGTTGATTGAGCGGCATTTCAGCTATGTCCAGAAGCAAGATGAAGCAAAGCTTACTGCTTCTAGGCAGTTTTTCAGCAATCTCGGATTGCTCAGCTTACTGAGTGACAGTGAGAAGCACTCGATCATTTCAAACGCTGCGAAAAGGCTAATGAGTGTTCATCAAGCTTGGAATAACTTCCATAATGAGTATCCGTTTGCCGAGCGCCTTTTGGAGCTAGCCAAGCAAATCGCTGTGCCAAACACTACACGAGAAGAGTACGTTCGTACGGTGGTCACTTGTATGGTTGGAAACCCGTATGGGACGGCAGACACCGCTTATCCATACTATGTGACGATGGTTCGGAGCTTTACACCCGCCGAGGTGGCGACTCTATTCGAGATTCTGCAGCAACAAAGTACGCTAACTGTCCGAATCAAGCAGGTCGTTCGCTGTCGCAAAGCGCTAGGAGCGGTTTTTGCAAACATCGATGACAAGACCGTGCCCATGAAGCACAAAAACGACTATCAAAGCTGGACTGCCTGGGCGACCCAGTAACTGACCACTCAAAAACGATAGACCACCTACAGTTCCATGGCGAATTGGTGGATGGGGGTGTAGGTGGGGTGGGTAGGCTCGGTGGCTAGCGCGAGGATAAGGCGCTCGAGCACGAGCAGTTTGTTGGCGGGGGAGCTACGGAGTTCGAGGTCGGCCTTGGCGACCAGGCGGAGCGCTCGGGTGAGTTCGCGGCGGGATTTGTAGCGGCGGGCCTGGCGGATGAGGTCTTCGGCGGCGAACGGCGGCATGCGGAAGCCCTGCCAGAGGACGGCCCAGATAGCGCGGGAGTCGCGCACGTTTTTTTCCAGGATGATGAGCATCTGGCGGAAGGTGCGGGCGAGCATGTAGAGGTGTCCGATGGCCGCGTCTTCGCCGCCGTCGGAGGCGTTGAGCAGGCCGTGGAGGAGGAGCAGGGCGCGGGTGCGGTCGTGCTGTGAGATGGCGTCGGTGAGCTCATAGAGGGAGCGCTGCTTGGCGGCGAGGACCATGGTTTCTACGTCGCCGAGGGTGATGCGCGGCTCGCGGCCAGAGACGTAGAGGCAGAGCTTTTCCAGCTCGCTGGCGACCATCATCATGTCGGCGCCGAGGGCGTCGACGAGTTCGCGAGCGGCGTCGGCATCGAACTTGATGCCGCGGGATTCGGCGGCAGCGATGACCCATTTGATCGCGTCAGTCTCGTCGACACGCGCCAGCTCGACGAAGCCGCACCAGTCGCCGAGGGTCTCGCGGATGCGGTCGTAACGCTCCTTATCCTGGTAGTCCATCTTGCGCAGGTCGGTGGGGATGCGGAGGTGGTCGGCGACGAAGAGCAGCACGGCCCCGGGGTTGGGTGAGCGGAAGTAGGCATCGATGGCGGCGAATTCTTCCTTCTTGGAGCCGCGGCCGTAGAGCTGCTTGAGATTGCGGACGAAGATGACCTGGAACGGCGCCATCAGCGACGGCGTCTGCGCGCGGTCGAGGATGTCGAAGATGGAGGTGTCGGCGAGGTCGAGATCGTGGAGGGAGAAGTCGCGGCTTTCGGGCGGCGCGAGCGCGCTAAGCACTCCCTGGCGGCAGCGCTGGTAGAGGAAGGCCTCGTCGCCGAGGAGGACGTAGCCGGGGCGGAGCGTGGAGGGCGAGGCGATCTCGGCGAGGAAGCGGTCGGAGGAGGCGAACGATCGAAGAGCCATCAACTAGCCTCCGGGAAGATGTGCGATCCCACCCATGACGATAAGACTGTCATGGATGGGGCACCCGAAATCTGTGAAATGGGCGCGCTCATCAGAACGACTCCAGCATATCGCCTACGAGGGCCTGTGCGAAGTCTCTTGCGAGGCGACTGACGGCAGGCGAGTCCTCGCGGATGAATCCGCTGAGGTCCTGCGTGGACTGATACTGCTCGCGGTAGGAGAGCGCGTCGTTCTGATAGAGGACGCGGCCGTCGCGCGCGGTCAGCACGACCTTGACGGTGATGGTTACCAGGTAGCTCGACGTTTCTCCGGTGGTTGAGTCATAGGTGAACGGTACCGACGTCTGGGTAAGGATGGTGCCGTTGAGGACGGCGTCGGAGTCCGCGGACGCGTTGGTGAGGACATGATATTTGGTGCGCGTATTCAACTCGCGGACGACGGCCTGGGTGAACGCCATCTCGGTGTGATACGCCTGCGCATGGGTCGCGAAGACCGGCACCGCCAGCGTGCGGACGTTGGCGGGGATGTGTGTGGCCGAGCCGGCCGTGTGGTATCCGCAGCCAGCGAATGGCGCGAGGCAGAAGAGGGCGGCGAGCGAGAACTTGAGACGGCGGATTGCGGGGATGCGCGAAGTGCAGCCGGAGGCAAAGTGGAGCGTCGGAATCGGTTGGCGCATGCGTCTGCCTTATTGTCGCATTCAACCGATGTGTTGCAGGTGTGTGTCTTTAAAGTGTGCCGGATACTTCAACCCATAGCCGAGCAGGCGATCGAAAGCGATGTGGCTGAACCAGATGAGGCCAATGGCTATCAGGAGCGGCCGTAGCGCAGCGTAGCCAACTGCAAGCAGGATCAGCGGAACGACTAGGAAATGTCCGAGGTTATACAGGGCAGCGCCAATCCGCGGGTTGGCGAGGAAGCCGAACATGAACAGGTCCGGAGCGAGAAAGAGAACCGCGAAGAGCAGCCAACTGAAATGGAAGTACGCGTAGAGGAGGACGGCGGCGAGGAGCAGGCCAGCTTCCTCGACGCGGAGCAGCCAGGCGGGACGCGTGAACATAGTCGATCGATCTCGCTTTCGAGATGCAGATTAAACAGATGAGGCGACCCGAAGGCCGCCCCATCTGCTGTTGGGTTGTGAACTTATGCAGGTGAGGGCTGGCCTTCGGGGAACCCGGGCTTGCGCCCACCTTCGGGCTTGACGACCTTCTGTCCTTCGCCTGGGCCGGGGTCGGCAAACGCCAGCGGCGACTTGAAGGGCGGCAGTTCCTGGCCGGCAATGAGCAGATCGATCTCCACCTTGTCCAGCGTCTCGCGTTCCAGCAGGGCGGCGGCCATGCGGTGCATGATGTCGGCATTCGCTTCGAGAATCTGGTAGGCCGATTGATAGCCCTCGTCGACGAACTGACGGACGGCGACGTCAATCTGCTTGGCGGTGTCGTCGGAGTAGTCGCGCGACTGGGCGATGTCGCGGCCCAGGAACACTTCCTGCTCTTTTTTGCCGTAGGTCAGCGGACCAAGGTCGCTCATGCCGTACTCGCAGACCATCTTGCGGGCG
Organism: Acidobacteriaceae bacterium; assembly: GCA_036390355.1. GTDB lineage: Bacteria > Acidobacteriota > Terriglobia > Terriglobales > Acidobacteriaceae > Edaphobacter. The sequence goes on along the minus strand of DASWCA010000281.1, from coordinate 3,020 downwards.
AGTTCCGTGGCGCGAACGATGTCGTTGCCGGCTCCTGTCGTCTTGCGATGCATGAATATCTCTTCGGCGCAGCGTCCGCCCATCAGGATGGCAAGCTGGGTGTCGAGATAATCCTTCGTGACGGTGTGCTTGTCTTCCTCGGGCAAGTGCATGGTCACACCCAGCGCCATGCCGCGCGGGATGATAGTGACCTTGTGCAGCGGGTCGGAGTGGTTGCGCGTGGCGGCGACCAAAACGTGACCAGCCTCGTGGTAGGCGGTGTCGCGCTTGTCGTCGTCGGAGAGCAGCATCGACTTGCGCTCGGCGCCCATCAGGACCTTGTCCTTCGCCACTTCGAAGTCGAACATGTGAACCGACTTGCGATTGTAGCGAGCGGCGGTAAGTGCAGCCTCGTTCACCATGTTGGCGAGGTCGGCGCCGGAGAAGCCCGGTGTGCCACGGGCCAGAATGTTGAGGTTGACGTCCTCGGCCATCGGAACTTTGCGCGAGTGAACGCGGAGGACTTCTTCGCGGCCGCGGATGTCCGGGCGATCGACGATGACGCGACGGTCGAAGCGGCCCGGTCGAAGCAGCGCCGGATCGAGAACGTCGGGGCGATTGGTGGCCGCGATCAGAATGACGCCATCGTTGGACTCGAAGCCGTCCATCTCGACCAGAAGCTGGTTCAGGGTCTGCTCACGCTCGTCGTGTCCGCCGCCGAGACCTGCGCCACGGTGACGTCCGACGGCATCGATTTCATCGATGAAGATGATGCAGGGAGCGTTCTTCTTGCCCTGCTCGAAGAGGTCGCGGACGCGGGATGCGCCGACGCCGACGAACATCTCAACGAAGTCGGAACCGGAGATGGAGAAGAAGGGAACGTTGGCTTCGCCGGCGACTGCGCGGGCGAGCAGGGTCTTGCCGGTTCCCGGAGGCCCGACCAGCAGGACGCCCTTGGGGATGCGGCCGCCGAGGCGCTGGAACTTCTGGGCTTCGCGGAGGAACTCGATGATCTCCTTGAGCTCTTCCTTGGCTTCATCGACTCCGGCGACGTCCTTGAACGTAATCTTCTTCTGCTGCATCGACAGCAGGCGTGCGCGGCTCTTGCCGAAGCTCATCGCTTTGTTGCCGCCGGATTGCATCTGGCGCAGCAGGAAGAACCACAGGCCAAGCAGCAGGGCAAACGGCGCGATGGAGATAAGCACGTTAAGCCACTGGTTGGAGTTCTGGTCCTTATTGCTGATGTTCACGCCATGGCTGCGGAAGATGGTATACATCTCCGGATCATTGGCGGGAATGGTGGTGCGAAACGCATCGTTGTTGGTGTACTGCCCCGTGACCGTGGTCCCGTCGACGAATACGCTCTTAACTTGTCCGGCCTGGGCCTTGTTGAGCACGTCGCTATAGCTGACGTCCTGCGGTTTGGGTCCGCCCACGCCTTTTCCGACGAGCGTCCAGAGACAGATGACGCCGGTGATCAGTAACACCCAGATCAGAAGTTGCTTAACGGTCGAGTTCAATCGAGTTTCCTCATTTTCCGGGCTGAAATACCCGATGAAGCCACAACACGGCGTCCCGATGAAGAGACGAATACGAGACACCTGCGCCGGGATGTTGCTCCATATTCAAATATTAGACGCCCAGGGGTGCTGAAGGGTTCCGGATCTTCGGCAGGAATTGCCATCCCGGCCCGGAGTGGGCATACCCCAGGTACTGAAAATTCTATCCTGAGCGGGGGAAATAGGCGAGAAATGGATTAAGGCCGAAGTAAAGCCAAACATGGGAGGCTCAAGCCGATGTCAGTCGCTTGGCCGACGCAAGGGACTCAATCAAACGCCTTTGGGTGTTTCTACACGGAAGATACGAAGTTCGCGCGCAGACCGTTCCGCCCGAAGTCCCGCACCGAGTTGAAGGCTAGCGCCGGTGCGCGCGGCGATCGGCAAGCCCGCAGTCTCCGAATTCGGGGCGAGTCCGGCCAACGCCAGCAGCCTGGCGGTCTCGTCGAAGTTGAGACGGGCGCCGAGCGATCGGGCTGCAGCTCGAACGACGCGGCGGCGCATTGCCGGATCGAAGGCTCGCAGACGTTCGATTTCGAGGGCAACGGAGCTGGACTCGCCCGGCGGAGTGCTGACTGCTCGGCCGCCTCCGCGCACTGGCTTGCCGGGAAGCAGTACCTGGGGCAGGATGCGCGCGAGTTCCGACTGCCAGCGAGCCTCGTCCTCGCGGGCGAGCTCGGCCAGGTTGGCCAGCGCCTGATCGAGCGACGGGTTGAACTCGCGCAGGATCGGCAGCAGGTGATGCCGGATGCGGTTGCGGGTGAACTCCTGGTCGGCGTTCGAGGAATCGGTGCGCCAGGGCTGCATTTGAGCGCGCAGGTATTCTTCGAGTTCAGCACGGCGAACCTGGAGCAACGGACGCAGAATTTTGCCGGGGCGGGCAGCGTCGGGCAGGATGACGACTGGGTGGATGCCGCTCAAGCCCTCGGTCCATGCGCCGCGCAGCAGTTTCATCAGGACAGTCTCGGCCTGATCGTCCAGAGTGTGCGCCGTGAGGACGGAATCAGCGTGGCCCTGCGCAATCAGGCTTGCGAAATAGTCGTAGCGGAGAGCGCGCGCAGCCTCTTCGACGGTCTCGGGCTCGCCGGCCTGGCGGCTGAGCGCGATGCGGTCGGGAACACTGGCATGGTGAACGTGCAGCGGGATTTCGAGCTGCATGCAGAGCGCCTGCACGAAGGCGAGGTCTGCGTCGGCTTCCTCGCCACGCAGTCCGTGGTGAACGTGAACGGCGGAGAGCCCTATGCCGAGCGCGTTGCGCGCCATGGCGTTGGCCGAATGGAGCAGAAGCAGCAGCGCCACTGAATCCACGCCGCCTGAGACGGCGGCACAGATGCGGTCTCCGGGGCGGATGTGTTCGCGGTTCAGCGTGGGCGTCGGGAGTGTCATCGAGACTCCATCGTACCGCTGCACACCGCTGAAAAGTCGTTGGGTTGCGTGCGCTGGTGCTATAGGCTTGAAGGATGTTCGAGACACGACGTGCGACAG
>DASWCA010000280.1:0-3906 GCA_036390355.1 Acidobacteriaceae bacterium | reverse complement strand
CTTGCCGTCCTCGCCGACCGTGCCTTTGCCGACGGCGAGGACCTTGCCCTCCTGGGGCTTCTCCTTGGCGCTGTCCGGGATGATGAGGCCGCCGCGGCGAACCTCCTTTTCCTCGATCCGTTGGATCAGGATGCGGTCGTGGAGCGGGTGCAGGGTGGTCTTCAGTGACTGAGCCATGGTGCGGATACCTCCCTCTGCCAGGTGTGTGTGACCGTCACAATAGGTGGAGTGTCAGGACCGAACGCCTCCCTCCGGTTGACTTTAGTGATCTTCTTCGTGGTTCAGTATATATCATAATATAAAATATATAAGTAAAATATCTTGTATACTCGAGTGTAGGTAGCCACATTGATCTTAGCGATGCTCGCTGAGATACAGAGAGAGAGGACAGCGCCATGACCACCATGATGCATTGGTCGCCCTTCACCTCGCAGTTCCATCTCCATCACCACCACGTCGAGGACCTGTTCCCGCGGTTCGTCGACGGCGCCCCGGATGAGGCCGCTCCGCCCGCAGCCTCGTGGCTCCCCGCCGTGGAGGGGCGGCTCGAGGACGGCACCTACATTATCCAGTTCGTTCTGCCAGGCGTGGATCCGAAGGCCGTCGAGGTGTCCGTGATGGACAACCTTCTCACCATCAAGGGCGAGCGGAAGGCCAATCACGACCCCACGGGCAAGGACTACTTCGTCCGCGAGGTCGCGTACGGCGCGTTCGAGCGGAGCGTCACCCTCCCCGAGGGGGTCGACGCCGCCCAAGTTGAGGCCAAATGCGTAAACGGCATGCTCGAGGTAAGGGTGCCCGCGCCGCGAGCCGCGACGCCAAGGATGATCGAAGTCAAGGCCGCCTGATCGAGGGGGTCGGGGCCGTGCCGGTGCCGACCGGCACGCGCCCAGGTGTGACCTCACCCGGACGCAGTGGTCACACAAGCCTCTCACGGTTTGCCAGACGCACCGGCGTCAACGTGTCGGGAAGCGTGAACGAGTTGACTGACGGGATCGTCTGCTCGGTGGACGCCCCCAGGAGAGGCGGAATGGCTCCATATTGGGAATCCCGATTCAGGAGGGTTTGTCTATGAAGCTAGAGACGGCAGCGAAAATTAAGTATGGAGTGTGGGGCCTCATTCTTGGGGCAGTCATCGCAACGATCATCGGGTTTGCGTGGGGTGGCTGGACAACCGCCGGCACGACCCAAACGAGGACCAGCGAGGCGGTCTTGGCGAGTCAGGCGGCGATCTGCGTCGCCCAATTTATGAAGCAACCGAAGCATGAAGAGAAACTGAAAGCACTCGAGCAAGTAAGTAGCTGGCAGAGGGCTGAAGCCATTGAAAAAGGGGGCTGGGATAAGATGCCCGGGCAAGAAAAGGCTGGCTATGCGGTAGCCCGAGCATGCGCCGATGGGCTTGAACTTCTTATGAAGAAATGAGACTGGTGCGTCGAGATCTGGAACTGAAGCGCGACTTTCAGTCCCCGCACGCCAGTGACGCAACCTTACAGTGATTTGCTCGACCGGGCGACGAGCCTACCCATTTCGTGATTGGAAAGTTTCGAGCTAGCGGCGCGGCGGACGAAGCACTCGGTCGTGTAGGTTCTCGTTACGAAAGGGGCACGCCAAGGCATGGCACGTGCTTCTTCCTCGCACATACGGCGCAAGCGGATGTCGCTAAGCACGTGATCGCGCCAGGGGCCTTGAAGACATCGGCCATTGCCGAGCCGATTTCGAGCAGCGAGTAGCTCTTATCCAGATTGGCCTTTGTTAGTTTGACGAGGCAGGGCGAGCAGAGGAACTTGCCCCGGTAGCCTCCATGAAGGAGGCTACCGACGACGCGTCGGACGAAGTCACCAACCGTGTAGATGATCGCTTCCCTTTGCATCGAGCCCCCCTGCGCGTTGCGTTAGTGAGATCGTCTACTGGCTGACTAGCATCAGCAGTTTTTTCATCCGACCTGGACAGGGTTCATCACTTCCTCTGCGGCCAACAGGTTCTCCTGAGAGAGCAGTTGCCGATGTGCAGGTCATGTCATCCGGTCGCGTCCGGCCTCCCCATCCGTCGTAGCCACCGGAAATGCGACGCCATACCCGCCCGGAATGAATTGAACTCAGTGTACCGGATCCCAAAGTCTTGGCAGGTCTGTTCCACGAGCTTCGAAATCGCCGGATAGTGGACGTGACTGATTCGTGGGAACAGATGGTGTTCGATCTGAAAGTTCAAGCCGCCCACGAGCCAGGCGACCACTCGACTACGCCGGGCGAAGTCCACGGTCGTTCCTGCCTGATGGATTGCCCACGCCTGGTCGATGCGCCCGGTATTCGTTGGGGGCAGCGGAAACTCCGCCTCTTCCACGCAGTGTGCAACTTGGAACACCACACTCAGTGCCATACCCGCCACCAGCCCGGCGACCACATAGTAAAAGAGGACGACCCCGACGGCGTGGAACAGCAGCGGGATCCCGAAAGCCAGGCTCAAGAAGGTCGCTTTGCCGGCAACAAAGGTCACCAGCTCCCAGCCGTTAGGACGAGGAAAGGGCTGGTTACTGATCCGGCCGCTGATGAGCTTGCGGAAATCATCCACAAGCTGCCACTTGATGGCCAGCAACCCGTAGAGCGGCCAGAGGTAGAGATGTTGCCAGCGGTGATAGCTCCGCCGCGTCTGATGCGGCGTCAGCCGTCCGAGCAGGCCGAGGTCGACGTCGGTGTCATGGCCGGTGATATTGACGTATGTATGATGGAGTACGACGTGCTTCCAATGCCACAGGTAGGAGCTGCCTCCGATCAACTCCAACGTCATTGCCATGAGCTTGTTGACCCAGGGGTGGCTTGAATAGGCTTGATGGCCGCCGTCGTGCTGAATATTGAACCCGATCCCGGCCGCGGCTAACCCCAGCAGCATGGCCAGAAGCACGCCCTGCCACCACGTTTGGGCCCCGAATACCAGCAGGGCATACGAGCCAGCGAAGCCGGCGAGGAGGACGGCCGTCTTCACATACATCTGCCAACAGTCGCGTTGCCGTTGGCCGGTGGTTCGAAAATGCTCTTCGACCCGCCACCGGAGCTCGCGCTGGAAGGCATTGTCGTGCTCGAACTTGAGGCTTTGTGCCGGTTCTGTGGCTCGAAGGGGCTGGCCCGCAGGGCCCGCGTGGATCTCTTGCTCGTGTGTCATCGCACCATCCCTCGACTACGCTTGGGAGCATTGGTGGCTGCGGTCAGCACCGTTGAGACTCCGCAAGGAAATTACCCTACCCGGGAAGCCGTCCCTGTCACATGCTCGTCTCCCAGCCTATCGCAAAGCGGGAGGTCGGGGGGGAGTCAGGCGAGGGGACGCGCGGGCCGCATGGAGGCTCAAACGTGCAGGAGACGAACACTGAGAGAATCCTCGTTGCGCTTGTCAAGGCCCATCCGTAACCCACACCTTATCCACTTATCCACAGCCACCCACATCATGAAAAACGCACGGCCTGAAGCGGTTCTGCAGGCACGTAACGAAAAGATGACGCTCCGGCCCTCCGCCGCTTCGATAGGGTCAAAGACATACGCGATTGACGCAGGTCCCACGCGCCTCCCGCGCGAAAAGCCGCATTTGAGGCGCTGAAACGACGTCTTGACACGCCATACGCGCATCCCTAAGGTGGTCGCCTCCGCGCCAGTTTCTAAGTGAAAACGGGACGAGAACACGTTGCTGAGGGGGGCCGTGAGTATGGAGGCCAGCCGGAAACCGCTGGCGAAGGTCGAAGGCAGGAAGCGGATGCGTTTCAGCGGGCTGACCGTGGCATGGCGGGGGACGCCAAGCCTCGATGATTGGGTCGCCTACATCGTCACTGGCACGAAATCGAAGAAGCTCATCCTGGCCGCTCACACCTCGGAGCGGACGGTCAAAGGCATCCTGGCGCGCATCCAGGGCATGTCCAAGAGG
>DASWCA010000279.1:0-22053 GCA_036390355.1 Acidobacteriaceae bacterium | reverse complement strand
GCCGGTTACAGCCTTGACGGGATCCTGCATCAGGGTAATGCTGCCGCCCGTTTGTTCGCTGATTTCGATCGCCTTGTGAATGATCTCGAGCTTGGGCGCAAAGCCCTTCGGAGTGGCGACAGTGCAATGTACGCCGAGCTGTGCGGCGGTGAGCATCAGCGAGTGGCACACGTTATTACCGTCGCCAACATACGTAAAGCGGAGGCCTTCCGCCGAACCGAAGCGCTCTTCGAGCGTGAAGAAGTCAGCGATCGCCTGACATGGATGTTCCAGGTCGGAGAGCGCGTTGACGACCGGGATGCGCGAGCATGCGGCCATCTCGGTGATGGTGTCGTGCGAGTAAGTTCGCAGTACGATCACGCTCATCCAGCGCTCAATGTTGTGCGCCATATCGGGCAGCGACTCGCGCTCGCCAAGCGGCGACTGGGTCTGATCGACGAAGATGGCATTTCCGCCAAGCGTGTTGATCGCAGCCTCGAAGGTGAGCCGCGTGCGCAGCGATGCCTTCTCAAAGAACAGCACCATCTGGCGCCCGTCGAGCGAGTGGCGAAAGTCGTCTGGGTTGCTCTTGACAGCGTGCGCAAGCTCCATGATCGCAGCCATCTCTCCGACCGTGAGGTCGCCGATGGAACAGAGATCGCGGCCGCATAAACGTTTCGCAGCTTCTGAAAACGCGCTATCGGACTGGATGCCGAGCGCATTGGATTTGGCGGAACGCGGCGGCTCCGCAGTGGCTTCCGGCTTCGGGTTCATCACGACAGTTTTGCTACCCATGCGAATGTTCTCCCGCCGGCGCTTGGCCGGCCAATTCTGCACTCGTAAAAGTGAGGCTGGTGAGGATCTGGTCGAGAGCCGCGATTGCTGCATCGACGTGCTTCCGCTCAAGAATGTACGGAGGAAGAAATCGCAGCACAGTCTCGCTCGTGCGATTGATGATAATGTGCCGGGCCATCATCTCGGAAGCCGCCTTGGTGGCCAGGTCGGCCGAGTCGAGTTCCAGCCCGAGCATCAAGCCCATGCCGCGCACGTCGGTGACGCAATCGTGGCGCTGCTTGAGCGACTGCAGTTGCTGCTTGAAATAACCGCCCACGTCCTGAATGTGGGCGAGCAGATCGGTCTGTTTCATTGTGTCGATCACAGCGATGGCGACCGCACAGGCCAGCGGGCCCCCGCCGAAAGTAGTGCCGTGCATCCCGGGTGTGAAGGCACGAGCAGCCTCCTCCGTGCAAAGCATCGCGCCCATTGGCAACCCATTGGCGATAGGCTTTGCCAGCGTGGTGATATCCGGAAGAATGCCGTAATGCTGATAGGCGAACCACTCGCCGGTGCGGCCCATGCCGGACTGGATTTCATCAGCAATCAGCAGCGCGCCGGTAGAATCGGACAACTCACGCGCTGCCGCGAAGAATTCCTTGCTCACTGGACGAATGCCGCCCTCACCCTGAATTGCCTCGATACAGATTCCGCAAACATCCGCAGAGAATTTGGCGCGGAGATCAGCGACATCGTTGAAGCGAACGAAGCTGACGCCCGGCATTACCGGCGCAAACGGCTCGCGATACTTCTCCTTGTGCGTGGTAGCAACCGCGCCGATGGTGCGGCCGTGGAAACTCTGCTCGACCGCGACGAATCCCGTACCGATGTTCTTGCCTTGCGAACGCAGGATGCCGGCGTGTGCGCGTGCCAGCTTCAGCGCAGCCTCCCAGGCTTCGGTACCGGAGTTGCAGAAGAATACCCGGTCGAGTCCGCTCATCTCGGTCAGCCGGACAGCGAGTTCCGCTGTGTGCTCGTGATAGTAGAGGTTCGAGGTATGCAGCAGGCGTTTGCTCTGCGCAAGAATGGCGGCTTCGACCGCCGGGTGTGCGTAGCCGAGCGCCGAGACCCCAATGCCGCTGAGCAGGTCGAGGTAGTCATGGCCTTGCTCGTCGCGCAGGTAGACACCATTGCCCTCTACAAACAGAACAGGGTTGCGTTCGTACGTGTTCAAGAGCAGCTTCTTCTCCGCTGCCTGGATCGATCCGAGTTTCATGTGGACTTCATTCATGCGACCATGACCTCCGTTCCGTCGTTGACTTTGGTGGTGCACAGATCAGGTAATAGATGAGCCGCTTCCGCGGGCAGAATACGAACACGTTTGACGCCGTGAGTCAGCGCGTCGCGACAGGCGTTCAACTTTGGCAGCATTCCGCCGGAGACGACCATCTGCCGCTCTAACTCCGGAATCTGCTTCAACGACAACCAGCGCATTACCTGTCCATCTGCTCCTTTGACGCCGGGAACATCGGTGAGGAAGACCAGCGCGTCAGCATTTGTGCAGATGGCGCACGCAGCGGCCATCTCGTCGGCGTTGATGTTGTAATATTCGCCATCGAAGCCCAGCGCGATCGACGAAATCACCGGAACCGCGTCCATCTTCCAGATGGCCTCGAGCCATAGAGGATCGGTGGCTGCAATCTCGCCCACAAACCCGAGGTCCGGCACGGTCTTCTTCTTTCGCGCGCGGAAGACGTTGCCATCGCCGCCGGCAAGTCCCATGGCAGACTGGCCGTGAGTGCGCAGCGCCGCGACGAGCGACTTGTTGACGCGTCCTGCAAGCACCATCAGCGCGGCGTCGCGGGTCTCGGCATCGGTGACCCGGAGGCCGGAGATAAATTGGCTGGTTTTGCCCATCTGAGCCAGCGTATCCGTCAGTTGCTTGCCTCCGCCGTGGACGACGGCCACCTGATTGCCATCGCGCACCAGCTCGGAGATGGCCTTGCCGCATGCGTGCAGCAGTGCCTTGTCCTCAATCGTGGCGCCTCCGAGCTTGACTACGTATTTCACTTGAGGCCCTCCGATTCATCCCAACCGCACATAAGGTTCATGTTCTGCACTGCCTGGCCCGACGCGCCCTTCAGAAGATTGTCGAGACACGAGACCAGCACCAGTCGCTTGCCATCTTTCCCAAGTTCAAAGCCGAGATCGCAATAGTTGGTGCGGACAACGTGCTGGATTTGCGGCAGGTTCGGAGTGGCGTGGACACGAACCATGGGGCTGGATGCGTAGAAAGCGCGCAGGCAAGCTTCGATCTGCTCGGGCTCGGCCCGGTCAGCGAGACGCACATAAATCGTCGACAGAATGCCTCGCGGAATCGGCAGCAGATGCGGTGTGAACTGGATCTGATCCGAGGTGAGACCGAGTTGCTCCAGCATCTCTCCCGTATGCCGATGCCCGAAGACCGCATAGGCGGAGAGATTGTCGGCGGCATACATAAAGTGAGTTTTCGCGGTCGCAGCCTTGCCCGCGCCGCTGACCCCGGACTTGGCGTCGCAGACGATGCCATGATCGAGATCGACCAGTCCGGCCCTCAGCAACGGAGCGAGTCCAAGGATGATCGACGTCGCGTAGCAACCTGGATTCGCAACAAGGCGCGCCGATCTGATTTCTTCGCGATGCAACTCAGGGCAGCCGAAGACTGCTTCCTCCTGGAGCGCGTTGCCGAGCGCGGGATCCGCGTCATGCAACTTATAGATGGCGCGATTTTTCTCGTCGCGCAGCCGCCAGGCTCCGCTCAGGTCGATGACGCGCACGCCGTTCTCCAGCCATTCAGGCGCCCATTCGCGTGAGCTCTCGTGCGGCAGAGCGAGAAAGACAATCTCCGTGCCGGCATCGCGAACGAGATTCCAGTTGAATGCCCTGATCTCTGGCTGCTGCTTGCCTCCACCGAGCGCAAGCTGCGGCTGCACCTGCTCGAGCGGCACCCGCCCACCGGCGGCGTCGTCTGCAACCCGCCCAAGGAAGAGGGGCTTGGTTTCAGCGAGACGCGGGTGCGCGAGCAACAGACGCGCCAGTTCCCCTCCCGCGTACCCGCCCACGCCTGCCACAGCCGTACGCACGGTCGCCGGCGCCTTCCGAGACCGCGATAAAGCTTCGAGTTCCGTGTCTGCCTGCATGTCAATCACTAGATTCCCTGTGCGTGGATATGATCCTCAAGATGAGATGAAATTCAGCCAATATATTCTTCAATGCGAGCCTTGACCGTTCGCGCCTGACGCTCGTCCGGGCAGATGATGAGAACCGTGTCGTCGCCGGCGATGGTGCCCACCACTTCCGGCCAGTCTTCGTAGTCGATGCCCGCTGCGACCGGTTGTGCGGCGCTGGTTGTCGTGATCAGCACCAACTGGTTCATCGCCTGACGGACCTCGATGCCGAAGCTGCTAAGAACCTCGCGAATCCCCGGCAGGCTGTCCTCATCCTCGTCCGGCGGATTGCCCGGCAGAGCATAGCCAGCCGGCCCCTTCGACAGGCGAAGTTCGTGGATATCCCGCGACAGTGTGGCCTGAGTGACGTGAAACCCGCGGCGCGCAAGTCTGCGGCGCAACTCATCCTGGCTCGGAACCGATGCATGAATGAGTACGTCGCGAATTGCGGTATGGCGCTGCTGTTTCATAAAGACTGCCTAACCCTGCCTGTCGCTTATTCCTTTGCCACGAGAAACCTGGCCGTCTAAAATAAAGCAATGCGGTCTGCATCCGACATCCGGACATCGCAATGACGATACGAGCTACTGCATAAACATACAGTTTATTTGTATAATTATACATGACCGGATGTCAAGGTCTACCCGCGAGGATTTGAGCCTGATTGCAAGCTGCTTGCGTCTGGACGCGTAAGCCCTGCGGAGAGGTAGAATTCCGCGTAAATGTTTACTCAACTTAGTCCTGCGAGGCTACGCAGGCTCGCTACCATCTTGCCACTTGTCATTTTGACTCTGCCGGCGCGCGGGTTTCTACCGGTGCCCGTAAACAGCCCGGTGCCCATTGATTTCTCCTACGCCGGCTACGAAGCGGGTGCCCGCGTTATCCCGTCAGTCAAGGCGGTGCTGATGGTGAGGCCGTCCGGGGGCGACGACACAGCCCTGATTCAAGGCGCGCTGGATCGAGTAGCTGCAATGGCGGTTGGGCCGGACGGATTTCGCGGCGCTTTATTCCTCACCAGCGGCCGGTACAAGGTGACAGGGCAACTCCGTCTGCGGGTGAGCGGAGTCGTTCTGCGTGGCGCCGGTGCAGGAGCGAACGGAACGGTGATTGTCGCCGAAGGTATTCGCAGAAGGACCCTGATCGAAGTTGGCGAAGAAAGAGACGCTGCGCTCGATTCCGCCATTGCCGTGCAAGACGACGTGCCTGCGGGTGGACAAAACCTGCACCTCGCGTCGACTGCGGGGTTGCACGTTGGCGATCATGTTGTAGTCCGCCGACCCAGCACTATGGAGTGGATCAATGCGATCGGGATGACGGGACTGCCCGGCACATTTGCCAACCAGCGCCTGGACTGGAAGCCTGGCTCGCACGACCTCGTGTGGGACCGAACCATAACCGCTATCGAAAAGCAAAGCAGTCAGGTGGAGATCGACGCACCCATCACCACTGCACTCGATCAAAAATATGGCGGCGGCACTCTGTCTCGCGTTAACGGAGATGCGGCGCCGGAATATATCGGGATCGAGGACCTTACTATCGAGAGCGCCTACGACGCCACGCGTCCCAAGGATGAGGATCACTCATGGATCGCGATCCTGCTGGATCATGTGCAGGACGCGTGGGTGCGCAACGTGACGGCTCGGCACTTCGTCAGCTCAGCGGTGCGGGTGAATCTGCGAGGCCGGCGCATCACCGTCGAGAATTGCCGGAGCGAAACGCCCGTCTCTGAGGAAGGAGGCTACCGCCGGCAGTCGTTTCTGGTCTATGGGCAACAGGTGCTGGTCTATCTCTGCCATAGCGAAATGGGCATGAACGATTTCGCCAGCGGCATGCTGGCGGGCGGCCCCAACGTCTTTCTCGATTGCGACGCCACAGGTTCGCTGGAGGCCAGCGGAGCGTTTGAAGGATGGAGTTCGGGAGTTCTATACGAAAAGGTCCATCTCCCTTCCGCCCGTCTGCAGTTGCTGTTGGATTTCTCCCGCGCGCAGGGTGCGGGATGGACTGCCGCCAATTCCATGATCTGGAACTCAACGGCACGGAGTCTTGATGCCATCGGTCCGCCGGATGCCCGCAACTTCGTTGTCAACTCCACCATGCCGCTCTATGAAACCGAACTTGCCACTCGGACCGGGTTGCATCTTGCGAAGATCCAGCCGGAGCCGGCCGTATCTGTTCATGGCATCCCCGAATTTCGGCCTGTCGATGTCAAGGAAGTCGTCGAACCCGCGACAGTATTTCATCCCGTCGAGATTATGAACGGGAGATTTGTGCGCGATGGGGATGTTCTCTGGGGGCCATCGCAGTCAGAAGCCTGGTGGAGAGGCGACACATCGCTGTATACGGCAGCACAATCCACTGGGTCGAGTGTGACGCGGTTTATGCCCGGGGTGACTGCTCCCGGCGAAACTGAAGATCTGAAGGAGATGGCGAAGCGCCTGAAAAGCAGGAATACCATCTCCATTCAGATCAACCCAGGGCTCTGGTATGAGCATCGCCGCGACGCACATACGGTTGAACAGCGCTCCGATGGAGATGTGTGGGCTCCATTTTATGAAGCGCCATGGGCGCGCAGCGGAAAAGGCATCGCGTGGGATGGTCTGAGCAAGTTCGATGTGTCGAAGTACAACCCCTGGTACTTCGAGCGCGAACGCGAGTTTGCGAAGAACGCCAGCGAGGCAGGAGTTATGGTCTTCTACGACCTGTACAACACTCACAATGTGCTGGAGATTGGCCCCCACTGGATCGACTATGCATGGCGCCCTGCAAATAATATCAACGACACAGGACTGCCCGAGCCGCCGCCTTTAAAGCCTCATGGACGCAACGACGTTGGCAACGAGTTCTATAGCACCGAGTACGCGCCATTGCGCGAGTTGCATCGAGCCTACATACTGCACACACTGGATGAACTCGGCGATCTGCCGAATATCCTCTTCGGAATCGCCTATCAGTACGCTGGCCCGCTCTCGTTTGAGCAGTTCTTCCAGGACACAGTACGGGAGTGGGAGCAAAAGCACGGCAAGAAGATTCGCATCGTCCTGACCACAAGCAAGCAGTCCACCGATGCGATCCTCGCCGACCCGGTTCGTTCGCAGCAGGTTGCCGTAGTCGATATGCGCTACTGGGAGTACCAGCCCGACGGGACTCTATTCGCACCGAAAGCCGGCGAGAACCATGCGTTCCGCGAACTGATCTCGCAGGCATTCCCCGGATATACGGATACGCCTCCGCCGACAACGCCGCAACAGGTCTATCGTCAGGTGCGCGAGTACCGCGACCGCTATCCAGACAAGGCGCTGATGCCGATGGAGGACGGTGCCGGGCCGATCCCAATCCTGATGGCTGGCGCGGCATCTCAATCCGCCCTCGTAGGGCGGCCGCCGGCTCCGCCCCCAACCGCCCAGGAGGGCGCAACTGCGATGTATCCACAGCGCCGGGCCCCTGCTCTTGCTCCGGCCAATCGGCTCACCCCGGACAGGATCATCGAACAATTCGTGCATACATATCTTGCGAAAGGTCTGATGAAGATGTCGCCGAAGGATGGCTGGGTGTCTGCGCCGGAGCGGACATGGGTACTCGCAGGCGGAGTGGAGAATCCAGTACTGATCTATTCGTTATCCGGCGCGGACATCACGCTGGCAAGTTCCCTGCCCGCGACGATGTACAAAGCAACCTGGTTCGACCCTCGAACCGGAACCGCGCAGGATGCGAAGATCGTAGTCGCCACCACACAGACTGTAATGTCGAAGCCGGATACGCGGGAATGGCTCCTGCTCCTCTTGCCGCAGTCGAGTGAGCGACCGTGATGGCGATCTAGAGAATGAAGCGTATTGGTAGGGCCTCGAACTATTCTGAAAGAACAACTTTCAGGAAATTCAGCGCCTCAGGTGGGCCCCTGACATAATGTATGTTGTCTGGAACACACAAACGACGTTACGGTATGCTCTTTTGAGAGCGTATCCCGAGTTGCAAGACTGACATCGGACATAATATCCTCTGATTCGCCTTTCCAATTTGATCGCTGTACCGCTATGGGAACGACGCTCCAGCTCACAGCGATGGTTTAATCTGCCTCAGGAGCGAACATGGAACCGATCGCCGAAGTGGTGACACCTGCCAAACGGAGACCGAAGGCGCTGAGGAGCGCCATCAACGGACACAATGGGGATTATCAGGATGGCGGAGCTACTCCCCTTCCGGAAGATCTCGCCCTGATTCTTGAAAGCCTGCAGACAATGCGGGACGGAAACTTCTCCGTTCGCCTCCCCGTGGCGTGGACGGGGCTAAAGGGAAAGATCGCCGACACGTTCAACGACATCATTGCAGCGAATGAACGCATGGCGCTTGAGTTGAGGCGCGTAGGGCAGGCCGTAGGAAAAGAGGGCCGCACCCGCGAGCGAACATCGTTTCAGCAGTCGCGCGGTGCCTGGGGAGAGATGCAGAGCTCGATCAATACTCTGGTCGAGGATTTGCTGCGTCCCACGAATGAGATGACGCGAGCCATCGCTGCCGTGGCACAAGGCAATTTGACGCAGGTGGTGCGCCTGGATGTCGGCGGCAGGCCGTTGGAAGGCGAGTTCCTGCGCTCCGCCAACCTCGTCAATACGATGATTCAGCAACTCGGCATCTTCACCGCCGAGGTAACGCGCGTCGCGCGCGAGGTCGGCACAGACGGCAAGCTTGGCGGTCAGGCTCAGGTTCCAGGCGTGGCTGGAACGTGGAAAGACCTTACGGATTCGGTCAACTCCATGGCCTCGAACCTCACCGGCCAGGTACGAAACATAGCAGAGGTAGCAACTGCGGTTGCGAGCGGAGATCTCTCACGCAAGATCACCGTCGATGTGCGCGGCGAAATTCTGCAGTTGAAGGAAGCCATCAACACGATGGTGGACCAGTTGCGTTCCTTTGCGTCGGAAGTGACGCGCGTCGCCCGCGAGGTCGGTACCGACGGCAAGCTTGGCGGACAGGCTGTGGTGCCCGGCGTAGCCGGTACCTGGAAGGATCTCACCGACTCCGTCAACGCCATGGCCGGCAATCTGACGGCGCAGGTGCGCAACATCGCCGAGGTCACCACGGCGGTGGCTCGCGGCGACCTTTCCCGTAAGATCACCGTGGACGTGAAGGGCGAAATTCTAGAGCTGAAGGACACCATCAACACAATGGTCGATCAGCTCAACGCGTTTGCCGGCGAGGTGACCCGCGTCGCGCGCGAAGTCGGCACGGAGGGCAAGCTCGGCGGACAGGCGCAGGTGCCCGGCGTCGGCGGAACCTGGAAGGACCTCACCGACAACGTCAACTTCATGGCCTCGAACCTGACCGGGCAGGTACGCAACATCGCCGAAGTCGCGACCGCGATTGCGAACGGCGATCTTTCGCGCAAGATTACCGTCGACGTGCGCGGCGAAATTCTGCAACTGAAAGAGACGCTGAACACCATGGTGGATCAGCTCAACCGGTTCGCCGGCGAAGTAACGCGTGTCGCCCGCGAAGTTGGAACGGAAGGGCGGCTGGGCGGCCAGGCAAACGTCCCCGGCGTCGCAGGCACGTGGAAGGACCTCACCGACTCGGTCAACTCGATGGCCGGAAATCTTACTGGTCAGGTTCGCAACATCGCCGAGGTCACGACTGCGGTGGCTCGCGGCGACCTCTCGCGCAAGATCACCGTCGACGTGAAGGGAGAAATCCTCGAACTGAAGAACACCATTAACACCATGGTGGATCAGCTTAACGCGTTCGCCGGCGAGGTGACGCGCGTCGCCCGCGAGGTCGGCACAGAAGGCAAGCTTGGCGGCCAGGCACAGGTCTCGGGCGTTGCGGGAACGTGGAAGGACCTCACCGACTCCGTCAACTTCATGGCCGGCAATCTTACTGCTCAGGTCCGAAACATTGCGGAAGTTGCAACCGCCGTAGCTCGCGGCGACTTGTCACGCAAGATCACGGTCGACGTGCGCGGCGAAATCCTGGAACTCAAAGACACCATCAACACCATGGTCGATCAACTTCGCTCGTTCGCCGGCGAAGTGACGCGCGTGGCCCGCGAGGTCGGCACCGACGGCAAGCTCGGCGGACAGGCGCAGGTGCCAGGTGTCGCTGGCACTTGGAAGGATCTCACGGACAACGTGAACTTCATGGCCGGCAACCTCACGGCGCAAGTGCGAAATATCGCCGAGGTGTCCACTGCTATCGCGAGCGGCGATCTCTCGAAGAAGATCACCGTCAACGTCAGCGGCGAAATCCTGCTGCTGAAAGAAACCATCAACACCATGGTCGATCAGCTCAACGCGTTCGCCGGGGAGGTGACTCGCGTTGCGCGCGAGGTCGGCACGGAAGGCAGACTCGGCGGCCAGGCCAACGTGCCCGGAGTTGCTGGAACATGGAAGGACCTCACCGACTCGGTCAACTCGATGGCCGGAAATCTTACTGGTCAGGTCCGCAACATCGCTGAGGTCACGACGGCCGTCGCCCGCGGCGATCTCTCGCGCAAGATCACCGTCGATGTGAAGGGCGAAATTCTCGAACTTAAGAACACCATCAACACCATGGTGGATCAACTCAATGCGTTCGCCGCCGAAGTCACCCGTGTCGCGCGCGAGGTCGGCACCGAGGGCAAGCTCGGCGGGCAAGCACAGGTTCCGGACGTCGCGGGAACCTGGAAGGATCTTACCGACAACGTCAACGTCATGGCGGTCAATCTCACCGAGCAGGTACGCGGCATTGTCAAAGTCGTCACCGCCGTCGCGAATGGCGAGCTGACGCAAAAACTCACCGTCAATGCCAAGGGTGAGGTCGCGGCACTCGCCGAGACCATCAACAACATGACCAACACGCTGGCCACATTTGCCGATCAGGTGACGACGGTGGCACGTGAAGTCGGCGTCGAAGGACGCCTCGGTGGTCAGGCGAACGTTCCCGGCGCCGCCGGAACGTGGAAAGACCTTACCGGCAATGTGAATCTTCTGGCGGATAACCTAACCAATCAAGTCCGCGCGATCGCCGAGGTCGCCACGGCCGTGACCAAGGGCGATCTCACCCGCTCCATTCAGGTCGACGCCAGCGGCGAGGTGGCCGAGCTCAAAGACAACATCAACACGATGATCGACAACCTGCGCCTGACCACCGATCGCAACACCGAGCAGGATTGGCTGAAGACAAATCTCGCGCGCTTCACCAGCATGCTGCAGGGGCAGCGCGAACTGAGCACGGTCGGACGCATGCTGCTCTCGGAACTCGCGCCGCTGGTCAATGCACAGCAGGGCGTGCTCTACCAGATGGAGGACGAGGAGACGGGTAACCTCAGCCTGCTATCATCCTTCGCCAAGGCAGAGGGCGGGCATCCGGCTTCGATACGCGTCGGCCATGGGCTGGTAGGGCAGTGCGCGATGGATAAGCGGCGCATGCTTATCAGCGAGCTGCCCGAGAATACCATTCCCATCCGTTCCGGCCTCTTCGAAGCAATCCCACGCAATGTGATTGTGCTGCCTGTGCTGTTTGAAGATCGCGTCAAAGCTGTCATCGAACTGGCTAGCCTGAACGCCTTCACCACCTCGCATCTCGCCTTCCTCGAGCAGTTGACCGCCAGCATTGGAATCGTGCTGAACAGTATTGAAGCGACCATGCAGACGGAAGGCTTGTTGAAGCAATCGCAGCAACTCGCCGTTGAGCTCCAAACGCAACAGAAGGAGCTGCAGCAGACCAACGAACAGCTCGCGCAGAAGGCCCAGCAGTTGGCCGAACAGAATGCGGAGGTCGAACGCAAGAACCAGGAGATTGAGCAGGCCCGCGGCGCGTTGGAAGAGAAGGCCAAGGAACTCGCGCTCACGTCGAAGTACAAGTCCGAGTTCCTGGCCAACATGTCTCACGAGCTGCGTACACCGCTCAACAGTATTCTGGTGCTCGGCCAGCAGCTTGCGGAGAATCCGGACAGCAACCTCAGCAACAAGCAGGTTGAATTTGCGCGGACGATTCACGGCGCCGGAACCGACCTGCTCAACCTCATCAGCGACATTCTCGATCTCTCGAAGATCGAGTCTGGTACGGTGTCGGTCGAAGCGGAGGAAGTATTCTTCGGCAGCCTTATCGACATGGTCGCCCGTCCGTTCCGCCATGAAGCAGACAACCGCAGACTTTCGTTTGATGTGGAGACCGATTCGCATCTGGCGCGAAGCCTCGTGACCGACTCCAAACGTCTGCAGCAGGTGCTTAAGAATCTGCTTTCGAACGCCTTCAAATTCACCGAGCAGGGTGGGGTTCGGCTCTCTGTCCGTGCTGTAAGCAGTGGCTGGACTTCGACGCACCAGATTCTCGGAGGCGCTGCTTCCGTCGTGGCTTTCGAAGTAACAGATACCGGCATCGGAATTCCCGCAGAAAAACAGAGGATTATTTTCGAAGCATTCCAGCAGGCAGACGCGGGTACGAGCCGCAAGTATGGCGGCACCGGTCTTGGCCTTGCCATCAGCCGAGAACTCGCCAGCCTGCTCGGCGGCGAGATTCAGTTGCGCAGCACGC
The DNA here is from genome assembly GCA_036390355.1 of Acidobacteriaceae bacterium. Classification (GTDB taxonomy): domain Bacteria; phylum Acidobacteriota; class Terriglobia; order Terriglobales; family Acidobacteriaceae; genus Edaphobacter. Next base: position 9,589 of record DASWCA010000279.1, on the reverse strand, counting down.
CAAGCAAAGGAAGCACTTTCACGTTGTTCCTCCCCCAGACCTACGTGGGGCCGTCCGCGACGGCAGTCGCGATGGTCGCGGGAGAGCAACACCAGCGTCCGGCGCTCGCGATCCCCATCTCCAGCCTGGTGGCGAATGAGCCCGACATTGTGCCCATCGAGGACGACCGCGCGAATCTGCAGGCAGGCGACGCTATCCTGCTGATCATCGAGGATGATGTGCATTATGCGCGCATCCTCTGCGATCTCTCGCATGACAACGGATTCAAGGTGCTCGTCGCGCTGCGCGGGACCGATGGCCTGGCACTCGCGCGGGAGTTCCATCCAACCGCCATTTCGCTCGACGTGACGCTGCCGGATATGCTCGGCTGGACCGTACTGAACCACCTGAAGCAGGATCCGTCTACCCGCCACATACCCGTTCAGATGTTGACCCTCGACGAAGACCGTCACCATGGCCTATCGCATGGCGCTTTCGCTTTCGTCACCAAGCCGACCACGACCGAAGGATTGGAAGCCGCGATCGCGCGCATCCGCGAGTACGCCACTCCGCGACGCAAGCAACTGCTGGTCGTCGAAGACGATCCGTCGCAGCGCATGAGTATCGAAGCGCTGTTGGGTCACGACGACATCGAGGTGGAGTTGCTGTCGACGGGCACCGAAGCCATCGCCGCAATCGAAGAGCGCGCATTCGATTGCCTTGTGCTTGACCTTCGGCTGCCGGACATGACCGGTTTCGACCTGCTCGATCGAATCGGCAAGCTGCCCTTTGGCAAGGAGCTGCCGGTCATCGTCTTCACCGGCAAAGACCTCTCGCCGGAGGAGGATGCCAATCTTCATATGCTCGCTCGCAGCGTCATCGTCAAGGATGTGGAGTCTCCCGAACGTCTGTTGGACGAGACGTCGCTGTTCCTCCATCGCGTCGTATCCGACCTGCCCGCGGAGAAGCAATCCATGCTCGACCGCCTGCATCGCTCCGACGAAGCGTTGATCGGGCGCAAGGTGCTGGTGGTCGACGACGATGTGCGCAATATCTTCGCGCTAAGCAGCGTATTGGAACGCCGCGGCATGAGTGTGCTGACCGCCGGAACCGGGCGCGAGGCGATCGGGATCATCGAATCTACGCCGGACCTTGGGATTGTCTTGATGGACATCATGATGCCGGAGATGGACGGATACGAGACCATGCAGGTCATCCGGCAGAACGCAATGTTCCGGCGCCTTCCCATCATCGCGCTAACGGCGAAAGCGATGAAGGGCGATCGGGAGAAGTGCCTCGAGGCCGGCGCTTCCGAGTACCTAGCCAAGCCGGTAAATACCGAACAATTGCTCTCCGCACTGCGCATGTGGCTGCACAGATAAGGAATGAACAAGGGAAGGAGCGCATGAGTACGCACGATCAGGCAAACATACTGATGGTGGACGACCAGCCCGGGAAGCTCCTCAGTTACGAGGCGATTCTCAAGGGCCTTGGCGAAAATCTGCTCAAGGCGAAATCGGCCCGCGAAGCCCTGGACATGCTGCTCCGGCACGATATTGCTGTTGTGCTGATGGACGTCAGCATGCCGGAGATCGACGGCTTCGAGTTGGCCGACATGATGCATCAGCATCCTCGTTTCCATAAGACCGCGATCATCTTCATCTCTGCGGTGCACCTCACCGACCTTGATCGCATCAAGGGATATCAGAGCGGCGCGGTGGACTACATCTCGGTGCCTGTCGTCCCAGAGCTGCTTCGTGCGAAAGTAAGCGTCTTTACAGAACTGCACCGCAAGAATCGCCAACTGGAGCAGTTGAACCGCGAGCTGGAAAAGCGAGTCGACGAACGCACTGAGGAAATCCGTAGCCTCAACAGCCAGCTTGAGCAGCGCGTGGCGGAGTTGGAAACGATCATGCAGGTGCTCCCGGTCGGAGTCGCCGTCTCCCAGGATCCGGAATGTCGCACGGTTGTTGGCAATGCCGCCCTCGGCAAGATGCTCGGCGCCACTCCGGGAAATGGCCTTTCGCTCGCAGCCCGCGATGGTGACGGACCAGGCTGGGAGACCTACCAGCAAGGCAAGCGGCTCGATGTGGACGACCTGCCGCTCCGGCGCTCGGCAAAGACCGGGGAGCCGCTGGGAAATGTCGAACTGGAGATTCGGCGCGCCGATGGCGATTCGACCCACCTGTTGGCCAGCGCCATTCCGCTGTTCGGCGAGAACGGCAGTGTGCGTGGCGCGGTCGGTGCTTTCTTCGATGTGACAAGTCGCAAGCAGCTTGAAAATCTTCTGCGTGAGAGAGCTGACCTCCTGGAACTCGCTAGCGAAGCGATCATGGTGCGCAGCCTCGATGGCGTAATTCAGTTCTGGAACGCCGGTGCCGAGGAACTGTACGGCTGGCGGCGCGAAGAGGTGATCGGCAAGAACGTGCAGGACCTTTTGCAAACGCGCTTTCCCGCCGACGCGCTCCCTTCCGAGAGCCCGATCGATGTGCTCGCCCGGGATGGGAAATGGCATGGCAATCTGACCCAGGTTACGCGAACCGGGCGTCATATCGTGGTTGCAAGCCGCCAGGCGCTCAAAGCGGAAGCCAACGCCATCCTCGAGATCAATCGTGACATCACGACCCAACTCCGAGCGGAAGAGGCCCTGAGAAAGACCGAACGATTGGCCGCCATGGGCCGAGTCGCCGGCATCATTGCCCATGAGATCAACAATCCTCTGGAAGCGATCACCAATACTTTCTATCTGCTCAGCAGTCACCCGTCACTCGATGAAGAGGCGCGCTACTACGCCCAACTGGGTGAGCAGGAGTTGCTTCGCGTTTCGCACATCACCCGCCAGACGCTGGGTTTTTATCGCGAATCGAAAGACTCGGTCGACGTCTCTCTTCCCCGCCTGTTGGACGACATTCTAGACCTGCAATCGCGACGGCTCGAATTTGGCAACATCGCGCTCGACAAGCAATACGTGAGCCCGGGCATGATCCAGGGATTCCCGGTCGAACTCAAGCAAGTCTTTCTTAACTTGATCGGAAACTCGGTTCAGGCGATGCCCGATGGAGGCACGCTGCGTCTTCGCGTCGCCGAGTGCCCGCCCTGGTCTAACGGCATCGGCGGTACTTGCGTATCGATCATTGATACAGGCTCCGGCATCGGGCCCGAACATGCCAAGCAACTCTTCGAGCCCTTCTTCACGACAAAGTCCACCAAGGGCACGGGGCTGGGCTTGTGGATCAGCAAAGGCATCGTGCAGAAGTACGGCGGGACGATTCGCTTCCGCAGCCTGCGCCGGTCCGACGGCAACATCACTTGCTTCCGCGTCTTTTTCCCCGATCCAATCCCTAAGACCTACGCAGAGCCGGTATATATATCAGAAGCTCGGAACGCTTATGCCGAGCTCGCAGGGAGTTCAAGTGGCCACGACTAGCGCGACCATTCTTTGTGTGGATGATGAGGAGATACCGCGGAAACTGCGCAAGCTCGTCCTCGAAAAGCAGGGGTACGAAGTTGTGGCTGCTGCCTCAGGCAGAGAGGCCCTGGAGCTGCTTGCGGCCCGCCACTTTGATCTTGTGCTCACCGACCAGATGATGCCAGGCATGCTAGGCACTGAACTCACGGGTCGGATCAAAGCCATCCGGCCGTCCACGCCGGTTGTAATCATCTCCGGCGTGAATGAGCTGCCGCCCGACTCAACCCATGCCGATCGCTTCATCAGCAAGATCGAAGGTCCCGAGGCGCTATTCAACGGCATCGCGGAAGTGCTGCAACTTTGCCGGCAGACCAACTAATTTATGGTGCGCCCGGAGAGATTCGAACTCCCGACCCTTTGGTTCGAAGCCAAATGCTCTATCCAGCTGAGCTACGGGCGCACACCGCGGAAACATTAGTCCACAAGACAATACTACAAGGTCACTTCCCTGCCTACGCCACCGAAGGCTGAACCGGAGCTGGCGGGGTGACGTCTTCGGGCTTCGCAATCATCTCGACTGTCTCGACGATATCCAGCCCGGCCCGACGCAGCAACTGGTGGATCACCGCACCGGTAAGGCGACTGGCGTCATACTCCACGCGCACCGTCTTCGCAGTCTCATTGAACTCCATCCGCCGCACGCCGTATACGTCACGAACCTTCGAGAGCGCCAACATAGCCCGCTCACCGGGTTGCACCCCATAGCGGTAGATCACATCAAGCTGAGTCATACACTAGATTCTAGCAGCGACGAAAAAATCCCAGATCGAGTGTCTACAGTTTGCTCAGATAATCAAGTATCTCGGGACTGGTCCAGTTCTGCGCCGAAACAAACTTCCGCCGCAGAATACCCTGCCGGTCGATCACATACGACTCCGGGTTCTTGATCGTGCCATAAAGCCTCGGTACGCGGTTGGAGGGATCACGCACGGTGACGAAGTCCAGGTGATTGTCCACAAGAAACTGGCGGTAAGCCGCGGCGTCCTCATCGTCGCTGATAGCAACCACAGCAATCTGAGGCATACGATGCTGCAATGCCATCAGACTCGGGATCTCTTCGATACACGGCACACAATAGGTCGCCCAGAAGTTCACGATGACGACGCGGCCGCGAAGTTGGGCGAGATCGACCGTTCGGCTGCCATCGCTCACCGTAAACTCCGGGGCGCGGAAGCCAATTTGCCCGGGACGATCGCCGCGGTCGCAGGCGGTTGCAAGTAACCCGCAGAGAGCCAGCGCAGCGATTGAACGCACGCGCCCTAACCTCGCCCGCAATCCCTGAACTGGCAAGTTCTGCCCGCCCCTTCGGCTCGTCAAATTCATGCTGCGCTTCAGCTTCTTATCCGGCACGCGGTGCTCCTGCTTCCTATAATACGAAGCTGTGACCGAGACGCGCGAAGGGGACGGCAATTTAGGCACTAACCCAGTATCTGCCGAGCCGCAGCTAAGGCTATCCGTCATTGTTCCCGCGCGGAACGAGGCAACCTCGCTGGGCGTGTGCCTGGAGTCGCTCCTCTCTCAATCGGAGCCTGGATTCGCGCTCGGAGCGCAGTGGGAACTGATCGTCGTCGACGACGACTCCAGCGACGGCACGCGCGGCATTGCCGATGCTGCCGCAGCCGGACGCAACGGCGTGTTCGTAATGTCTGCGCCCCCGCTCGACCTGAGCCCGCTCGGCGGCTTTACCGGCAAAACCAACGCCTGCTGGGCTGGCGTACAGAAGGCTCGCGGCGCATGGTTCCTGTTCACCGACGCCGACACCCTGCACGAACCCGGAGACCTCTCCCGCGCTATCCATGAGGCGGAGAAGTACCACGCATCGCTGCTTTCGTACTCGCCCCGGCAGATCATTATCGGCTTCTGGCAGCACACGCTGATGCCGCTGGTCTTCGCGGAGCTTGCGAGCGCCTACCCGCCCAAGCAGGTCAGCGATCCAAACTACCGAGTTGCGGCGGCAAACGGGCAATTCCTGCTGGTCGAGCGCGACGCCTACTTCTCCGTTGGAGGTCATCGCAACGTTGGCCGCGAGATCCTCGAAGACGTGGCGCTCGCGCGAGCCATCAAGCGGGCGAAATATGGGATTCGGTTCCGCTACGCTCCGGAGGCGCTCGCGACGCGCATGTACAGGACACTGCCGGAGATGATCGAGGGTTGGGCGAAGAACCTCGCGTTGCTCTTCCCAAGACCTATCCTGCTCGCCGGCATGCAAATACTGCAGTTCATGCTCTTCTTCGGACTGCCGCCGCTCGCCCTATGGATGCCGTTCCTCATGCCGTGGCAGCGCTGGGCGATACTGCTGGTATGGTTGCGCACCTCGTGGGGCTTCTACAACCGGGTCGCGCGATCCCACTTTCCCGCCACGGATGTCGCAATCGCGATCCTTGGAGTGCCACTCTTTGCCTGGCTGCTGATTCGCAGCACCATCCACCATCGCGTGACCAGGTCCGTTAAATGGAAGGGACGAGCATATACGACCGGGCGATAGACTGGGTCGGAACTACTTCAGATGCATCGATGTGGCCGGATTTTCATCTAATAAATCGAACGGGTACGCAAACTTATGGTCCTCCTAACGCGAAAGGCTGAGTTCTCTTCGGCACACTATTATTGGAACGACGCCTGGTCGAAGGAGCAGAACGAGCGTGTCTTCGGAAAATGCGCCAACCGGAATGGGCACGGGCACAATTACACACTCGAAGTAACGGTGGCGGGAGAGGTCGATCCCATTTCCGGCTTTGTCGTCGATCTCAAGCAATTGAAGGACATCCTCGAGCAGGAAGTAGTCAGCGTATACGATCACCGCCATCTCAATCTTGAGGTTCCCGAGTTCGCCTCGCGGGTACCGACAACCGAGAACATCGCCATCTCCATCTGGGAGCGGCTCGAAGGCAAAATTCCCAATGCCAAACTTCACCGCGTGCGAGTGTACGAAATGCCTGACCTCTTCGCGGACTATTGTGGGGAACGATGAGAGCCTACCTTTCACGGCGGTATCGCCTCAGCGCATCGCATCGGCTGCACTCGGACGCCTACACTCCCGAGCAGAATCGCGCCGTCTTTGGCAAGTGCAACAACCCGCATGGGCATGGACACAACTACATCGTCGAAGTGACGCTCGGAGGGCCGGTGAGCGAGGAAACCGGAATGGTCTGCGATCTCGGCAAATTGGATGCGTTCGCACAAACAAATCTGCTCGACTGCTTCGATACCATGAACCTGAACACGCTCCCTCCCTTTCGCGACGCGGTTTCGACAACGGAGAACTTTACGATCGAGATATACCGGATCTTCGAGCAGTTTCCGGGCGCGAAGTTAATCCGCGTCCGCATTGAGGAGACCAGCAATAATTCATTCGAGTACTCGGGCCAGACGAATTTCAGAAAGGCTGAAACGATATGAGCGCACTCACAGCTTCGGAACCTCTTACAGCGGCATCACTCACTACGCAGGAACTGTATCGCGAACTGCTGGTGCGGATCGGCGAAGATCCTACACGCGATGGCCTGCTGGACACGCCGGAGCGCCTGGAAAAGTCCATGGCATTCCTCACCCGCGGATATCAAATGGACGTCAAGACCGTGCTGCATGACGCGTTGTTCGACGTCGACTACGACGAGATGGTGATCGTCAAGGACGTCGAGTTCTTCTCCCTGTGCGAACATCATCTGCTGCCCTTCTTCGGCAAGGCGCACATCGCCTACGTGCCTAACGGCAAGGTCATCGGACTATCCAAGATCCCGCGCGTAGTTGACGTATTCGCCCGCCGTCTGCAGGTTCAGGAGCGCTTGACCACGCAGATTGCCGATGCGATCTCCGACGCAATCGATCCCCAGGGCGTCGCCGTCATCCTCGAGGCACAACACCTCTGCATGATGATGCGCGGCGTAGAGAAGCAACACTCGGAGACAGTCACATCGGCGATGCGCGGCGTCTTCAAAACCCAGTTGCAAACTCGCAATGAGTTTCTCTCGCTCGTCCGCCAGCGTGGCGGCGGACTGTAACTGCGCCAGCCTCAGACCGGGTAGTCTGGTAGATGATGAATGGTCTACTGGTTATGGATAAGCCTGCGGGGATGACCTCGCATGACGTTGTCGATGTTGTTCGCCGCGCAACCGGCGAACGCTCTATCGGACACCTCGGCACGCTCGACCCGATGGCAACGGGAGTGTTGCCGCTGCTGCTTGGCAAGTACACCCGGCTCGCGCAGTTCTTCGGTACAGCGGAAAAAAGCTACGAAGGCGCCATCCGTTTCGGATTTGCCACCGACACCTTCGACGCGGAGGGCACGCCCGCGGCCGGCGTAAAGCCCCTCAGCCTATCCCTCTCTGAGTTGCGCGATCTGGCCACCCGCTTCCACGGCGAAATGCTGCAAACGCCGCCAATCTTCTCCGCAAAAAAGATCGGCGGAGTGCCCGCGCACAAACTGGCCCGCGCCGGTAAACCGGTGGACGTAAAGCCCGCACGCATTACGATTCATCGCTTCGAACTGCTCTCGCTGAGCGGCCCGTCCCCAACCGAGATGGAAGCACGATTCGAAATACAGGTCTCGTCCGGAGGATATGTGCGATCGGTCGCGCACGAAATGGGACAACTCGCAGACTGCGGCGCTCATCTCGCTGCGCTGCGTCGAACCCAGGCTGGTGCATTCACACTCGCGCAAGCAGTGACACTCGATCAGCTAAAACGCGCTGCGGGAGCACCCGAAACGATCGAAGCCCTGCTTCCGCATCCGCGAACGTTGCTTCCCGAGATGCCCTCCATCACCGTGGACGAGCAAACCGCCGGACGTCTGCGCAATGGAATGCAAGTAAACCTGCCGGACTTCTCGGGCGCTGCACTGGTCAAAGTCTTTACCAGTCCGGTCGAGTTGCTGGCAATCGCTAAGCGAATCGCCGGCACCCTGATGCAGCCAATCGTCGTGCTCGCCTAACCCTCATTGCCGCAACGCGAGAAATCCCACCCTCCGCAGCCAGCGAAAGGTGGGATTCCGAGGTTCGTATTAGACCGGAAGACTAGTGCCGATCCCGGTCATGGTCGCGATCATGGTCGCGATCACGGTCATAGTAGTGATCTCCGTGATCGTCACGATCCCAATGGCCTTCGTGATAGTGCCAGCCATCCTGGTAGCGGTCATAGTGTGGGTGGCTCCAATACCCTCCGGCGTACGGCGGACGGTCCCAGCGTCCCGGAACCCACACATAGCGGCCACCGCTGACGCCCCAGTAGCCATCGATCCAGACATAGCCCGGGCCTGGCAACGGCGGGCGCCGCTCATAGCGTACAGGTGGCGGTGTGCGGCCAATCACGATGCCAATTTGCCCGGCAGCCGGCGTCGTGAAGGCGGTAGCTGTAACGGCTGCCATAGTAAGAACGCCAACAAGTAGTTTTGACTTCCAGTTCGTTCTAGAGTTCAAGATAGTCACCTCCTACTCCGCACAATAAGATGCCAAAAGTTACCGTTGCGGCCCCGAAATCCATCCTATTTCTTCAAAAGTGGAAGGACCAATGACACAACGTTATGCGCCACAATCTGATTGCCTTTCGCCGTCGCATGAGTGTTGTCTCGCTGCATCATCCCAGCAACGCCATATACGTCCTTCAACAGAAACGGCAGCATCGGCACGTGGTACTTCCTCGCGATCAGCGTATACATCTCGTCGAATTGGCGAATATAGTCGGGTCCGTAATCGGGCGGCAGAGTAATCCCGGCAAGCGCGACCTTGATGTCCGCCCCCTTGAGTGTCGCGACAATCTGGTCGAGATTTGCGCGAGTGTCTTCGATGGGCAGACCACGCAGCCCGTCGTTGCCGCCAAACTCCACCACTGCTACGGCCGGATGAAGCGCAAGAACATCGGGCAGCCGCTGGACCCCATCCTTGGTCGTGTTGCCGCTGACTCCCTGGTTGTCGACCCGGTAGTGATAGTGCAGACGGTCCAGGTCGGCCTGAAGATAATCGGGGTAGCTCTGCCCAGGCTCTGTGCCCAGTCCCGCCGTCAGGCTATCGCCGAAACAAACCACCACCGGGCGTCCGTCATTGCCATGCACGGCGCTCTTCGCCGGCGCGGATACTGCATCGTTTGCCGAGTCCTGTGTGACCGTGCTCGATGCAGCGGGCTGCGGGCGTGACTCGGAAGTCGCAT
>DASWCA010000278.1:0-9391 GCA_036390355.1 Acidobacteriaceae bacterium | reverse complement strand
TGGCGGCGATGGGCGAGAGGATGCCGCGTGGCTTTTCGCGGAGGGCTCTGGAGGCTCGGAATCTGCATACAGTGGCTGGGGCGATGGTGCAGGCGGCGCTGGGCAGGGAAGAGAGCCGCGGCGCGCATTTTCGCACTGATTTTCCGCAGCGACAGATTGTGGCGATGCACTCGGTGGTGGCGTCGGGGCGGCTGGAGTTCGTGGCAGGCGTTTAGTGGGTGACGCGGCGATAGAGGCTGCATGGCTCGTTGGAGCCGGCGGAGGGGTTGGTTGCGATGTCTTCTTCGGCGACGGGTACGGACTCGCTCCAGATCTGGCGGAAGCATGGGTGTTGGGCGAGCAGCCTGTCTGTGCGCGGGTTGCAGTAAAGGATGTCGAGCGCTCGCGGATCGGTGGAGAAGGAGCGCTCGATGTGATCGAGGAAGAGCTGGAGGATCGGCTCGGCGAATGGGTTGTAGAGGTAGAGCAGGCAGGGTGTGTCGGGGAATTCGAACACGGTGGCGTCTTGCGAGACGACGCGGGTGGGCGAGACGGGATGCTGGGTCGCGCGCCACTTTTCGAGGTTGGCAGCGGCGGTCTGTGCGAGGCCGGGGTGGAGCTCCACGCCGATGATTTCGGCGAATGGTTGGGCGGAGGCCAGCATCATGGCGCGGCCCTTGCCGCAGCCGATGTCGATGAAGGAATAGGTTGCGATGGGATGCTCGGGCGGACTGGCGATCCAGCGTTGGATTACGTGGTTGAATCTTGAAGGCGCGACGCCACAATAGCCTGTGCCGAGAAGATCGTGGGCGTGGCCGGTGGTTAAGTGGACGGCGGTGATGAGGCCGCTGGTGTCGACGCCGTATTGCGCATCGAACGGATGGACGAACTGCTGCGGCGAGGGATTTCCATTGGACGCGAGACGACTGGCGGCGGCCTTTAGCGTACCGATGACGCCGCGATGATGGAGAGACCATCGCGCCTTCGCGATTGCTGTTTGGATGGAATCCATCCGTCGTTGGATGTAAAGTTCGCTGCCCGCGATCGCTTTTTGCGATGCGGGCTGCGGGCTGACCGGGTGTCAGGAATGCAGTGACTCAGTGCCAAGAAAAGTTAGAGGTTCGTCTGGGTGGCGAACTGATTATGGATCGACAGGGTGAAGATTGCCACGAACGACACTACGGGTGGCACGAAGAGTAGATACATGGGAAACCCTTTCTGATAGGTGCAACGAAGGATTTGCTTATTGCCAGGGTTGTAGCAATAGGAGTGCCAAAGTGCAGTGCATTGCACATTCAGAGCAAAGGCTTGCATTTTGAGGGGCGATTCGTGACTGGCATCACGAGCGGTGCCCTGCTGCGTGGGTTCGAGGGAAAATGTTTTCCCTCGGGAAGTGGCAAAACGCTTCCGTTAGAGGAGGGTCAGTTCTTCCGGAGTCCAGGTGATAACAATGACGCGCAGACTGTAATCAGGATGAGTCCGAGGATGACGGTCAGCGAGACGACCGGGCCGACCTCGATCCAGTGCGCCGCGAGCATCTTGACGGCAGCGAAGGCCAGCACTGCGGCCAGGCCATAGTGCAGGAAACGCAGCCGCGTCAGCATGCCGATGAGCAGGAAGTAGAGAGAGCGCAGGCCCATGACCGCCATGATGTTCGAGGTGTAGGCCAGAAACGGATGGCGAGTGATGGAGAGGACCGCGGGAATGGAGTCGAGCGCGAAGACTACGTCCGTGAGTTCGATGGCAACGAGTGCGAGCAGGAGCATGGTCGCTGTGGGACGTCCGTTCTCCATGACGACGAAGTGGTCCTGTCGCTCGCTGATGGGGTGGAGGCGCTTGAGCCAGCCGATCCAGCGCAGCTCAGCGGTTGGTTGCTCGGGTTCAGAGGGAATGAGGAGCCGCACGGCAGCGACGAGGAGGACGGCGGCGAAGATATAGTTCACCGCCGCGAAGTGTGCGAGCAGGCTGATGCCGCCGGCGATGAAGAGTCCGCGCATGACTATGGCGCCCGCGACTCCCCAGAAGAGGACCTTAGGCTGGTGCGCGGGTTCGATCTGGAAGAGGCGGAAGAGCAGGAGGAAGACGAAGAGGTTGTCGATGGAGAGCGACTCTTCGAGCGCGTAGCCGGCCAGGTACTGGACGGCGCTGGTTGTCCCCAGCGATTGGCGAATGAAGAGGGCGAAGGCGAGGGCGGCGGCGATCCAGAGGCCGGTTGCGATGATAGCCGTGCGATGTGCGGATGCTGAGGTTCTAAGGGGAGGCTGGTTGCCGGGACGGCGGGCGTAGACCAGCTCGATGGCGAGAAGGATGAGGAGCGCTATGTGGAAGCCGATCCAATGGCTGATGGGGGTGACGGGCACTTTACGATGCTATCGCGAAGGAGAGTCAGGGGATGAGGCGGGCGGAAGGATTTGATTGTTCAGCTGTCAGCGATCGGCTGTCGGCTTCCAGCTACGCGGGTGTGAGGCGGATTAGCGCTGGTTGATCAGCCGGATGGTTTCGAGGAAGAGGTCGGCTGAGATCTGGAGGGATTTGGGGCTGATCTTGTCGATGGTGTCGTTCACGGTGTGGTGGTAGCCATCGGGAGCGGCGGAGGTGCTGGGTCCGTAATTGACGTCGATCACGTCGAGCGACGGGACGCCGCGTTGGAGGAAGGGGAGATGATCGTCATCCTCCGCGCCCTGGGTCTTGAATACGTTCGCGGTGTGATGAGTATTGACGGCGGCCTGGCGGAAGACGTCGCGGAGCCATTGGGTGGAGTCGGTCTCTTCGAGGATGTTGAGGTCCTTGTCTCCGATCATGTCGGCGACGATGAAGGCCTTGATCCGTTTCAGCGTCCCGTCGGCGTACCACTTGGCGGCGAGGTGGCGCGTGCCGTAGAGGGAGTCGGAGGCGGACCAGGCCTGGACCGCTTCTTCGCCGTCGTCGAAGACGAGCCAGACGGCATAGCCCTCGGGTGGGTGGGCGCGGAACCAGGCGCCGAGCTGGATCAGCAGGGCGGTGGTGCACGCGCCATCGTTCGCGCCGAAGAAGTTGATATTGCGCAGGGGGTAATTGGTCTCGTAGTGGCTGGCGAGGACAATCACGCCGTCCTTCTTGCCCGGAAAGCGCACGATGTAGTTGCGCAGCGTCTGCGGGCCGGCGGGTGTGTTGGCGGTAAATTGGTCGGTCTCGAAGTTACCTTTTGCAGCTTCCGGCTTGAAGTGATCCTTGATGAAGGTTTCCGCGGCGAGGTGACCTGGCGAGCCGTAGAACCGCTTGGGCGCGACGTCGAGGAGCTGCTGCGTGAGTTTGTAGACTGCCTGGCCACTGACGGCTGGAGCCGCGGGTTTCTGGGCCGGGGCGGGGAGAGAGAGGAACAGAAGGACCAGCAACGGCAGGAGCGAACTACGGAGATTCTGAGCTGCGCTCAGAATGACGGGCAAAGGCGAAATGCGGGGATTCTTCGCTGCGCTCAGAATGACAGTCCGAGGAGGGGCGCTCAGAATGACAATTCGATTGGTTAGGCGGCCGCTTCGGTTGGGCGGGATCATACGGCGGCCTCTTTGGGTTTGCGGTGGTTGGGATGGACGAAGTATGCGACGCCGACGCCGAGGAAGTAGAGGACGAGCATGGGGCTGGCGAAGAGGCACATGCTGAACGGGTCCGGCATGGGACAGATGATCGCGGCGATGAGGAAGATTGCGAGGATAGCGTAGCGGAACTGGCGCAGCAGGAATTTCGCGTCGACGATGCCGAAGAGCGCAAGAAAAAAAATCAGGATGGGGAGTTCGAAGCAGATGCCGAGGCCAAGGATGACGGCCAGGAAGAAGCCGGTGTAGTCGTCGATGGTGATCATGTGCGTGAAGTTCTTGCCGATGTCCATGACCAGCACTTTGATGGCGCCGGGCAGGACGTACCGGTAGCCGAACCATGTGCCGGCGAGGAAGAGCCCGACCGTGGCGCCCATGAACGGGGTGACATACTTCTTCTCGTTGGCGTACATGCCGGGCGAAATGAAGAGCCATACCTGGTAGAGGATGAACGGGCTGGCCAGGATGGCCCCGGCGACGGCGGAGGTCTTGAGAATGAAATTCAGCGCGTCGGTCGGATGGGTCTGGGTCATGGTGAGGCCGACGTTGACGAGCGGCTTCTGGATGTAGCCGACGAGGCGATCGTGAAAGATGTAGGCGATGATGAACCCGCCGGTCAGATAGGCCAGGGAGTGGAAGATGCGTTTGCGCAACTCCTCAAGGTGCTCCATCAGGCTCATGCCGGGGAGTTCGGCGCGGTCGGTGACGGCCTTGCGCGCGCGGTCGATCGGATCAAAATCAGCCATGCAGGGTCTCGGTTTCGAACTCCGCCGCGTGAGCCGGGTCGGGGTCTTGTGCGGCATGCTGGGCGGGAGGATGGATGTGGTTCTCGGCGTCGGCCTGCGCAGGCACTTGGCTCTCGGGCGGCGTAGCGGGCTGAATGATGTCGAGGTTGGGCGCCGGGGAGGAGTTGGGGACGGGCAGGCCGGTGGATGGCGGCAGGATGCTCAGGTCGCCGGATGTCGCAATGGGGACCTGTTCGGCTACCGGCTCCGGCTGATCCGGAGACTCACTGGGGTGTTCGTACGCCGCGTCGGTGTCGGCATCGGCGCTGGAGGCGAAGCTGGGCGCGGGCGGTGGTGTGTGCGGCGCACCTGGATCAGTGGACGGCTGATCAGTGGACGGCTGATCAGTGGACGACTCGGCGGCAGTTTCGATCGAAGGAGTGGCGGGCGCGGAGGCCTCGATTGCGGCGACCTGTTTCTGGCGGTCGGCCTGCTCGGAGATGCGAAGCTCCTCTTCCATTTGAGTGCGGAACTCATTGGAAGCGCGGCGGAAGTCTCCCATCAGCTTGCCTAACTGGCGCCCGAGCACGGGCAGCTTCTTCGGACCGAAGAGCAGCAGTGCGAGGATGACAATGAAGGCGCTGTCTTCGAAGCCGGGCATAGGTGACCCTATGATACGGCTTGGCGAGGGCTGAAACAAATGAGTTGCGACGGTGGCCGCTACGGCTGGAAGGCAGCGAGCGGCAGGTTGGCATCTTCGCGGAGGTCTTGTGATTCCGCAGGCTGAGGAGCCGTAAGGTTCCGGGGGCCGCGGGTTGGCGCAGGCAATCCGGCGATGCCGTCTTCAGGCGCCTCAAGGAAGGCATTGAAGAGCGTTGCATAAAGACCTTGCCGACTGGTTAATCTCTGGCGGCGGGCGCGGAGGAACTCGAAACGGAAAGGGGAACTGCGTTCCATTTCTTCGACAAATTTCGGAGTGAAGAATTGATGCGAATCCGCCACCGCCCCGACGATGAGGGATCTCCAGCTCATTCTCAGCAGTTCCTTGAGCATCGGCGCGCCGTTGGGCAAGCGATCCATGAGGGTGCCGACTTGCTCGCTGAAGTTGAGGAGCTGGGTCGCGAGAGCGTCCAGCGGCGTGCCCAAGGCTGCCGCGTGGGAGAACAGTGTGACCGAACCGCGTGCGAGATCCTCGCGCACGTCCTGGAGATCGTCTCCGAGTTGCAGCAGGACGCCCCATTCGAAGGCGAACCGGTTCTCCAGCGGGCTGAGCCAGCCGCGTGCGAGGCATGCGTCCACCAGTACCGAGGTGCCGCCTTTCGCGCAGCTCATGCGCAACACCTCTTCGGCGGAGCAGGGTTGCTGGCTCCTGAGTTGCGCAATGCTTTCCTCCTGCGCGCGGTGGATTGCCAGCAGCCAGTCGTAGACCTGAGGACAGCAACTGCGCGGATATTGATCTTCGATCAGTTGCACCAGATCCCACAGGGCGGATTCGTGGGAGCTACGGGGTGAGACATTCTTGCCGCGCAGCCGGTCGCGGAAGCTGTCGCTGAACCTGTGTTTAGCGTCTTCGGAGATGTTCCGCTGGTCGAGGTAGTTGTCAGTGTATGGATAGAGAAGGCTGTAACCAAGGATGGACGGCGTGAGTTCGATGCGTTCGCCGAGCAGCGGCTGGAGTCCGCACGCAGTCCACGCGTTGCGGCAGGCCTGGGTGATGTCGGCCATACTCAAATCCGGGTCGAACTGCCTTGCCCATTGTGAAAGCTTCGTGCCCACGGGCAGAAAATCGTCCGTGAGGAGCTGAATTGCGTCCGCTTCCAGATCGAGGGCAGCGGCGGCAAAGCGGGCGAAGGAGGCCGTTATGCGATTCTGCGCTTCGAGTCGCTCGGCTCTAGTGCGAGGCGCGGACCGAGTCTCACGTTCGACGGAGCGTAGTGCTTTGTCGTACGCTTTTTCGCGCTTGCTCTGCTCTTTTGGGGAGTACTGCGGGCCGTCCGGCGCTGGCTTCGCTGCGATGCTATTCCAGACCGCGATGGTCTCCGCGACTTTCGCCTCTACCCACGACCAGTTGTATGTTCGCTGCATTCTGCCTTAGGGTACGCAGATCCGGGGCTCTGGGTTCGCCGGCGTCGTTCGGTAAACGGCTTATTGCGGAGGAATCAGCAATATCTTGCCCGTGGTCTTGCGGGCTTCGAGGTCGCGGTGAGCCTGGGCTGCTTCGGCCAGCGGATAGGTATGTTCGAAGCGAAGTTTCAGGCTGCCATCCGCGACCCATTGCAGGACATCGCCGGACCTTTGCTCGAGTTCAGCGCGGGTGGAGGTGTAGTCCTTCATGGTGGGGCGAGTGATGTAGAGCGATCCTTTGGTTGAGAGCTGGATCAGGTCGAACGGCGGGACCGCGCCACTGGAGCCGCCGTAGAGGACCATGAGGCCCCGGCGCTGCAGGCATGCCAGGCTGCCATCGAAGGTGGTCTTGCCCACGGAATCGTAGACCACGGGAACGCCTTTGCCGCCGGTGAATTCGCGGACCTTGGCCACGAAATCTTCACGGGTGTAGAGGATCGTCTCGTCAGCGCCTGCGTCGCGCGCCAGTGCGGCCTTCTCCTCGGTCGACACGGTGGAAAAGACGCGTGCACCCAGCCGTTTGGCCATCTGGATCAGAAGCAGTCCGACCCCGCCCGCGCCGGCGTGGATGAGCACCGGATCGCCCGGCTGGATGACGTACGCAGATTGCGAGAGGTAGTGCGCCGTCATCCCCTGTAGCATCGCCGCAGCCGCTTGCGGAGTCGTGACGGCATCGGGAATTGCGATCAGCAAGGAGACTGGCGCGAGGGAGAATTGGGCGTAAGTGCCCATGGCATGGCACCATGCGACCCGGTCGCCAACCTTGACGGTCGAAACATCGGGCCCGATGGCGGTGACGACGCCTGCTGCTTCCTGCCCCGGGACGAAGGGCAGAGTCGAGGGATAGCGGCCCTCGCGGAGGTAGATGTCGATGAAGTTGACACCGGAGGCCTCGATCTTGATGAGGGCCTGGCCGGGACCCGGCGTGGGCGTGGGCAGTTCGCGGAGGGTAAGGACTTCGGGGCCGCCGGTCTGGGTGATCTGGATCGCTTGCATGATGTTTCGATGCTAACGGTTACAGAGAGATGGGGGAAGAGGGCTGGAATGTTTCCTATTCGCCGGGGTGCGGTCTATAGTACTTTCTGCGACAATACTCACTGCAATGCAACCTGACAATCTCATCTCGCTAAAAGACGACATGGTGGCGTTCATCGCCGGCCACGGCATGCGCCGCTTTAATGGATATGTAACCGAGGAAGTCCCGACCGTTATCTTCGAGGACGAAGATCCCGACTCGTGGAAGGACTTTGTCGAGCACGCAAAGGCGGCTGGTGCCACATTCGTTACGATGAGCGAAGTGACGCTCGAAAAGTCCGACATCGCCATTCTGCTGGAGCAACTTCGCGACCAGACTTTCCCGGACTCGGACGCGCCGGAACTGGATGACGCGGAATATCTGGTCAACCACGTCGGCAAGCTTGGTTATCTTCAGCTCGGATTCGCCCACCAGGGCGTGATGTTTCTGTTCGAGACTTCGACGGAGTGGTACGAGCGGTTTCAAGAGCTTATCGAGACGGTGACGGACCTGGGTGGGCTCGTGGTCGACGACCGCGACGAAGATTAGGCAATAGGATCGGCCAGTCAGTGCAAGAACAATCCAACCAGCAGTCGGCCGCGTGGGTGATCAAGGCGGGTGCCGATTCTGAAGTTGCTCAGGCTCTGGGCGCACACCTTGGCTGTCCGCCTGCGATAGCGCAGATACTCGTCACTCGCGGGATCGATACGGATGCTGCCGCGGATGCGTTCCTGAATCCAACGGCCGAGACGTTCCTGGCGGATCCTGCCAACGACCCGACGCAGATGCTTGGCATGGTTGCCGCCGTTGAGCGGATTCTTGCCGCCGTGTGCGCCGGGGAGCCCATCCTGATCTATGGCGACTACGATGTGGATGGGACTACCGCCACTGTCCTGCTGAAGACCGCTATCGAGCGCATCGGGCTGGCTATGGAACCGCAAAAGCCGGCGCAGGTCACGTACCATGTGCCGCACCGGATTCGCGAAGGGTATGGAATGCAGAACGCCATCCTCGCGGAAGCTGCGGCGTCCGGCGTGCGGCTGGTCATCAGCGTGGATACCGGCATTCGCGCGATCGCAGAAGCCATTGAAGCGCGGGCACTTGGGCTCGACCTCATTGTCACCGACCATCACCTCCCTGACGATGCCGCCATTCCGGACGCGCTTGCGGTGATCAATCCTGCGCAGCCGGGGTGTCCCTATCCCAACAAATATCTCTGTGGCGCTGCGGTCGCGTTCAAGCTGGCGCAGGCTCTGCTGGCGGCCGCGGCGCCGCTCACTGCGGACTCCGCTGCTTTCGTCGCGCGCACTCGCGGAATTCTTCTGCCGTCGTTTCTCAAGCTCGTCGCCATTGCTACGATCGCTGACTCGGTTCCCCTGACGGGCGAGAACCGGGCTATCGCGGCGCTGGGGCTTGCTGCTCTGGCGAACCCTGTCCAACCGGGACTCCGCGCGCTGATGCACTTTGCCAAACTGCCGCTTGACCGGGCCCCAACAGCGACCGAGGTAGGCTTCCGGCTCGCTCCGCGGATCAACGCGGCCGGGCGCATGGACATAGCCTCGGACGTGGTCGAACTATTTCTCACGCGCGATCACGCCCGGGCCAACGAGCTTGCGGGCAAGCTCGATGGACTGAATCAGGACCGTCGCGACTCGGAGGCGCGGGCGCTCGATGCGATCGACCGCGAGCTCCTCAGCCTGCTCGACGAGGATGGGGCCTATCCGCGCGACTGCCTGATTCTGGATCATCCGGATTGGCATCGCGGCGTCCTCGGAATTTTGGCGTCCCGGGTCGTCGACCGGACTGGCCGGCCGGCGCTGATCCTCACCCACGCCGATGGCGACGCCCACGGGTCCGGGCGGTCAGTGCCCGGCTTCCACCTTCTGGATGCGCTGACGGCGACCGACGCGGGAGATCCGGCGCAGCGCCTCTTCCACCGCTTTGGCGGGCATGCCCACGCCGTCGGATTTTCGCTG
>DASWCA010000277.1:0-9894 GCA_036390355.1 Acidobacteriaceae bacterium | reverse complement strand
CGGCCTGCCCGTGATGGTCTGGATCTACGGCGGAGGCTTCACCACCGGAGGTCCCTCCGAGAACCGCCAGGACGGCCAATTCCTAGCCCACCGCGGCGTCATCGTCGTCTCCATGAACTACCGCCTCGGCATCTTCGGCTTCATGACACACCCCGAACTCACCGGCGAGTCCGCCAACCACACTTCCGGCAACTACGGCCTCATGGACCAGGCCGCCGCCATCGCATGGGTCCACCGCAACATCACAGCCTTCGGCGGCGACCCCACCAACATCACCATCTTCGGAGAATCCGCCGGCTCCTTCTCCGTCAGCGCGCAGATGGCCTCCCCACTCACGCGAGGACTCTTCGCCAAAGCCATCGGCGAGAGCGGTGCAGCCTTCTACAACGACAGCCTCACCTTCCCTCCCCATGAGCAGGCGGAGCAGATCGACGCAGTCTGGGCCGAGCGCGTCTTCGGCTCCAACAGGCTGTTCTACCTCCGCCAAATTCCTGCGGACGAGTTGGCGAAAGCAGCGATGTCAAAGACCGCCCCCAAATTTGACCCAGTCATCGACGGCTTCTACCTTCCCGACACCGTCCCTCACATCTTCGCCGACGGCAAGCAGGCTCACATCCCCCTGCTCGCCGGATGGAACGCCAACGAGAGTCAACCGGACTACGAGCCGACGGCGGAAAACTTCGCCGCGCACGCCCGCGCCGAGTTTCGCAGCCGGGCCCCCGAGTTTCTCTCCGTCTATCCCGCCACCACCGACGCCGAAGCCGTCCGCTCCGCGGGCGACTATGCCGGCGACAAGTTCATCGCCTTCTCCACCTGGGCCTGGCTCGAAGCCCACGCGAAGTCCGGTCAAGCTCCCGTCTACCGCTACTTCTTCTCGCTCACCTCACCCGGCGATCGCAACCACACACCGGCCATGGGCGCGTTCCACTCCGACGATATCGAATACGTATTCGGCGCGCTCGACTCACGCCCCGGCATGGCCATCCGCCCCGAAGACCGCGCGCTGTCTGAGCTGATGCAGCAGTACTGGACCAACTTCGCCAAAACCGGCGACCCCAATGCACCCGGCCTTCCGAAATGGCCCGTATACACCGCCGCCGACAGCTACGAGGTCATGCACCTCGACGCCACGCCGCAAGCGAAGCCTGACACCGTCCGCAACCGCTACCTCTTCCTCAACAGCCAATGGGGCAGCGCTGCCAAATTTTGAGTTGTCATTCTAAGCGCAGCGAAGAATCCCCGCATTTGTGCAGCCACTAAGCCAAGAGTAGGCGAACCAGCCCGGCTACACCGCGCTAGCCCACAAGTCATGCAGGTGTACGACCCCCAGCGCCTCACCCTGCTGTCCCACCACAATCAGCGAAGTTATCTTCCGCTCCTCCATCAACACCAGAGCCTCCCCCGCGAAAGCCTCCGGAGCAATCGTCATCGGCCGCGCATTCATAATCTCGCCCGCAGTGTGCGCCAGCGCATTCGGACCATCGCGCTCCAGCAGCCGCCGCAGATCGCCATCCGAGATCATCCCCAGCAGCTTCTCACCCGCGCCCACCACGGTCGTCATCCCAAGCTTCTTATGCGACATCTCGTGGATCACCTGGGTCATCACCGTATCCGCCGCCACCTGCGGCATCGCGTCGCCCGTATGCATCAGCGTCTTCACCCGCGCCAGCCGCCGTCCCAGCCGTCCTCCCGGATGCAGCTCCGCAAAATCCGCCGCCGCAAATCCTCGTTGCCGTGAGACCTCGAGCGCCAGCGCATCCCCCAGCGCGAGCATCACCGTAGTCGACGCCGTCGGCGCAAGATTCAGCGCACAAGCCTCCGCCGTCACTCCAGCATCGAGAAATACTTCGCTCGCCAGTGCCAGTGTCGATTCCGGCGCACCGCACAGGCTGATCAGCACGCTCCCCATCCGCGCCAGCACAGGCAGCAGCGCCAGCAACTCCTCGGTCTCGCCGCTCGACGACAGCGCCACCACCACGTCGCCCGCTGCAATCATCCCCAGGTCGCCATGCAGTGCCTCCGCGGGATGGAGAAAGTGCGCCGGAGTTCCGGTCGAGCACAGCGTCGCCGCAATCTTGCGCGCAATCAGGCCGCTCTTGCCCATGCCCAGAACGATCACGCGATTCCCGCGCCCCGCAGCTTCCACCACCAGTTCCGTCGCCCGCGCGAACGGCGCCAGCATTAGCCCGTCCAGCCGCATCGCGAGTTCGAGCAGCGCGCGTGCCTCCGTGCGGACCAGCTCCGACGGTCGCGTGCGTTCGGTTTGCGTGGAACTTGCCATTCGCGTATGAACCCTTCCGATGCTAGCAGAGCGGGCCGTTTCCACTTACCGGAACGACACCCAAGTCAGTTTCTCCCCCGAAGAATATCCCTCCGAAAAGGCTGCGCTCATGGACTTCCGCTTCTCCTGCATCACAGAACTTCGGCCAGGAGCGATAGCCTCCACCCATACGCGGTAAACTGGAAGGACGAGGCAAGCGACCGACGCTCGCCCGGAAGGATGTCCTCGAAGTGATGCGAAGAGTGCTCTTGATGTTAGTCATGGTCGCCGGGATTTCGCTCGTCGCGTGGTCCGGCTGGCACAACCTGCACGAACGCAACAAGTCCGCCCAACTCAAGCCGGAGAACCGGGTCACGCTAGTCCCCGATACCACCACTGCCGGCGGCGGCGACTCCGCCAACGCCCCATCGCCACTCCGAGGCAAAGCCGCCCCCGCCTTCACCCTCGCGGACCTCAGCGGCAAAAAGGTCTCCCTCAGCGATTTCAAAGGCAAGCCTCTGGTCGTAAACTTCTGGGGAACCTACTGCGCCCCATGCAAGGTCGAGATGCCCTGGCTCGAAGAGTTCAGCAAGAAATATGCGGCTGACGGATTCGAAGTCCTCGGCGTCACCTACGACTCCGAGGTCGGCAAAGACACCATCGCCAAAGATGCCCACAAGCTCGGCGTCACCTACCCCATCCTGCTCTCCGATTCGAAGGCAGAGAAAGATTATCTGAGCAACAGCGAGGTCCTGCCCATGTCCTTCTACGTTGACAAGACCGGCAAGATCATCGAAGTCACCGCAGGCCTCGGCGACAAGAACGAACTGGAAGCCATGGTGAAGGAAACCATCGCATCGGGGGCCAAATGATCCGCCGCTCCTTCCTCTCCATCGCTGCAATCGCCATCTTCACAGCTGCTTATGCGCCCGCCCAGATCGGCAACATGGACCCGCCCGCGAAACCCAAGGCCTACGTCCTCTATGCCGCCGAGCCGCAGACCATCTCCGCAGGCAAGCAGGCAACGCTCGAGCTTCGCTTCCAGGTAGTGCAGGGCTACCACGTCAACTCGCACACGCCGAAGTCCCAGCTGCTGATTCCGACCGCACTGACTTTACAGCCCACAGGCGGAGTCAAGTCCGGCGCACTCGAGTATCCAGCCGGCAAGCCCTATAGCTTCAGCTTCGACCCGTCCAACAAACTGGACGTCTACGCCGGCGCCTTCACCATCAGGCTCCCCGTCGTTGCCGCGGCCGGCGAACATACAATGGACGGGTCGTTACGGTATCAGGCGTGCGACAACGCCTCCTGCTACCCGCCGCGCAGCGTGCCGGTGAAGATCATGTTCACCGCAAAGTAGCAGGGGTTGGCGTACGATGTACCGCGCGCGGCATCGTCCGCACCGACACACGTCTGCGCTGTTTCAATTGACACAACGGCAAAGGAACGAACGGGACACGCATGGAAGAGTTTAGAAGGCTGACGCGGCTCCCCGCGTATGTATTCAACATCACCAGCGAATTGAAGGCCGCCGCCCGCAAGCGTGGTGAGGACATCATCGACTTCGGCATGGGCAATCCCGACGGCGCCACGCCCAAGCACATCGTCGACAAGCTCATCGAGGCCGCACAAAAGACCGCGACCCATCGCTATTCGCTCTCGCGCGGCCTGCCCCGCCTGCGCAAATCAATTTGTAACTGGTACAAGCGCAGATACGATGTCGACCTCGATCCCGAAACCGAGGCCATCGTCACCATCGGCTCTAAGGAGGGCATCGCGCACCTCTGCCTCGCCATGCTCGACAGCGAAGACACCGTGGCCGTGCCCAACCCCAGCTACCCCATCCACATCTTCGGCCCCGTGATCGCCGGCTCCAAAATCCAAAGCATCGCCCTCGACGACACCGACGAAGCCACCCTCCTCGCGACCCTCGAACACGAACTCCCGCGCATGAACCCGCGCCCCAAGCTGCTCATCCTCAACTTCCCCGCCAACCCCACCACCCAGTGCGTGGACCTCAGCTTCTTCGAGCGTCTCGTCCCCCTCTGCAAGGAACTCGGCATCTACATCGTCCACGATCTTGCCTACGCCGACCTCGTCTTCGACGGCTACCGCGCGCCCTCCATCCTCGAAGTCCCCGGCGCAAAGGACATCGCCGTCGAATTCTTCACCCTCTCCAAGAGCTACAACATGCCCGGCTGGCGCGTCGGCTTCATGGTCGGCAACAAGAAGCTGGTCGCCGCCCTCGGCCGCATCAAGAGCTACTTCGACTACGGCACCTTCACCCCCATCCAGGTCGCCTCCATCGCCGCACTCGACGGCCCGCAGGAGTGTGTCACCGAAATAGTCGCAAATTACAAATGCCGCCGCGATGTCCTGGTCAATGGGATGAACAAGCTGGGATGGCAAGTCGAACTCCCCAAAGCCACTATGTTCGTCTGGGCCAAAATCCCCGAGCAGTTCCGCGCAATGGGCTCGATCGAGTTCTCAAAGAAGCTGCTGCTCGACGCCAAAACCGCGGTCAGCCCTGGCGTCGGCTTCGGCGAGCACGGCGACGCCTTTGTCCGCTTCGCACTCATCGAAAACGAAGAGCGCACCCGCCAGGCCCTCCGCGGCATGAAGCAAATGTTCAAAGCTGGCTAGTGCGGCTGTCTGACGTCACGCTGCCGGAGGCGTAATCCGATAGATCCGGAACGCGCCGGGCGAGTCGAGTAACTCCAATTTCCAGCCCAGCGACCGCAGTTCGTCAGGCAGAGAAACGACTGGCCCCCAATGGGAGTTAAGAATCAGATATCTCGATCCGGATTCGGAGGCGATTTTGCTGACAGCTTCTGCGCGATCCCTACCGCCGCTTGCCCACGTGTACTGTCGATTGATCGCAATCGCCGCCGGCGTCTTCAGCCCAACAAAGTCAATCGTACGAAAGTCGGTCGAATACGCAAGGTAGCCTGCATCGTGGACCAGGATCGAAGTCCCCGGCGCAAGATGCTGCTGACACCACTTGGTCCCCTCGACCGAACCATATTCAAAAAAGATTCGGTCTTCGCGATAAAAATGCAGGCAGACCGGCAACATCAAGATCGCATAGCCTGTGCAAAAGTACATAAGCCGCTTCGCCTCCTGCAATCGCCGCGGGTCGGTGTTCTGCAGCATCGATCCAAGTGTCCACAGCAGCGTCGGGATAAGCACCACCGGATACCGGAATTCGTTGACGGCAAATTGTCCCGGGAATTGCACGAAGAGGGCTGCCGCAAAGAGCCCCCAGGTAACCAGAAGCACTTTGCCAAGTAAGGACTTGCCCATCCGCAGGAAAACGAGCACCAACGGGCCTATGGCAATGACAAACGCCTTGCCCTGACCCACCGCCTGGCCGACCCGGCGCAGCAATGGCCAATGATCTTCTGCAAAGAAATAACGCTTCGCAACTCCCGTCAGAGGAAAGGGAGATCCTGTCATATGGAAGTACCAATAACCACACAACAAGAGGGGAGCAACTGCGGCCGCCAGCATGGGCAGGGCGCCTATTAGCCCGTCTTTCAGCTTTGGAGAAAACCGTACCATCTGCCACGCTAGCGATGTCACCAGCAGAAATGCGAAAGGCAGAAGGTCAGGCCTGAGACATGCGCTCAACCCTGCGAGAAATGCTGCTCCGATCCAGCCACGACGGTCGCCCGCCGCAAGGCAAAGCGTCCACGTGACAGATGCAAGGGCACAGGATGTCTCAAGGCCATTGAGCCAATGGACTGGAACCGGAGCGCATGCCAGACCAAGAAACACCAGAAGCCATTGTTCGCTTGAACGAAGTCGTAGAACCCGCGCCAGGCGTGCCAGGCCCAACCCATAAAAAAGCACGCCAATCCAGCAGGACGTATCGAGTGCGTGCAAAGGGGAGAGCACGAAGAGCAGAAGGTAGATGAGGCCGACAAAAGGCGCACTGGTGACACCGAACAGAGCAGGTACACCCGGGTAGTTCGGATCGGACCCGGCGTGCAGCACCTGCGCAGAGTGGAGGTCGATGTACGGATCGTCCCAGGGAAAGGCCGGGATGGGCCGCAGGTAGTGGACAACACAAAACGCAGCCAACACCGCCAGACATACAACCGCATAGGCAAGCCATGGACGGGAGGCGGCTGCGCGTTGGGGCACGCTGAAATCCGCGGCCGGAAATTCGACAGAGGTCAACATTGAGAAGGAGTATAGGGCTTCGACGAGAACTTATCGATAACTCAATTGGGTCAGACGGGCGCACAACGTGCGTGACGCCCAGCCCCCTACAGCACCGGCGACCCATCCCCCAGCATCGCCTTCCGGATCATCTTCACCGGCGCAAACCCCTGCCGCATAAAGTTGTCGTGGAAGTCCTGAATCGTAAACCCCGCGCCCATCTTCTTCTTGTAATCTTCCCGCAGCTTCATGATCTCCAGCTTGCCCAGCGTGTAATACAGATACGTCGGATCACCCGTCCCACGCTTCGTCTCCACCAGCCCCACCGCGTGCGACTGATAGCCTTCCTTCACGAAGAAGTCCACCGCCTGATCCACTGTCCACTTCCCGCCCGCCTCGTCCTGCCCCGTATGCAGCTTGATCGAGTTCACGAACCGGGCGTCCCGTAACAGCGCATCTTGCAATTGTCCCAACCGGATCAGCTTGGCCTTCCGCACTTCCTCAGCCGACGCCCCCGCCGGAGCCGCCGCATAGCCCTCATCCAGCATCATCTGCTCGCAATAGTGTGCCCACCCCTCGATATTCGTATTCGCGCCCAGCACCTTGCGAATCTTGCTCGAAAACTTCGGCATCCACAAAAACTGCACGTAGTGTCCCGGGTAAGCCTCATGCACGCTGGTCGACACAATCGTCCCCACGTTGAAGCTTGCCATGTGCTCGGCCAAATGCTCCGCCGTCCAACCCTTTTCCGGTAGCGTCACGTTGAAGTACGCCTTCGCCGAATGCGTCTCAAACGGCCCCGGAGGGTCCATCGACGCAAACGTAGTCGCGCGCATAAACGGAGGCGTCTCTTCCAGTGTCGGCTGCACGTCGCTCGGAATCGTAATGATGTGCTTCCCGCGAATGAACGCAATCAACGAGTCGAACGTTCCATGAAACGCGTTCAGCAGATCGCCCGGCGCAGGATGAATCGTCGCCAGCTCCGCCAGCACCTCCTGCGGAGTCTTCGCCGGATCAACCTCTTTCGCAATCCGCGCAAACTCGGCCTGGTTCTTATGCAGATCGTCCATCGCAATCGTCAATAGCCGGTCCAGCGGGAGGTCCACCATCTCGTCGTACGCAAGCTTCTTCTGGAACGTCTCCGCACCCAGCCTGTAGTCGCCATTTGACCGCGGCAGCAGGTCCGTCTTCATCCAGGCGCCATAACTCTTCAGCGCCGCAATCACCGCCGCGTTCGTCTTCGCAAACTCCGCCTTCACCGCCGCATCCGTCGCAACCTCCGCGCCATCCGCCCCGCTGAAGAACGCGCTCGGCACATCATTCTCGAAGAAACTCACATCGCCATCAATCTGTTCCAGCGCAATCTCGGTAAAAATCCGCGGCGGATTCTTCAGATTCTTCCGCGCCTCCATCAGCGCCTGCGGCATCTGCTTCTCGCGCTCCACCAAAGCCCGCAGCCGCGTATTCGCGGATGCATACGGCCGCTCCATAATCACAAACGCCGAGTTCGTAATCCCCGACGAGTACGTATCCGGATTCTTCTCCCACCCGCGAATCACCTCCAGCGTCAGCAACTCCGACCGGATATTGTTCAGCAGAATGTCGCGGTCCGCCGCCACTGGTCCATCCAGCGCGCCCGCATCGATCGCCGCCACCTTCTTCTCGTAAGCATGCAGCGCCGCAATCTCCCGCCCCACCCCCGCAGCCGAGTAGTCCTCCAACTGTGCGTCGTACTGATGCAGCCCCGCAGCCGTCCCATTCGTCGGCGCGAACTTGAAGTACACATCGCTGAAGAACTGCTCCGACACAACCCCAAACGTCTGCATAGCCCCATCCGCGGAAACCCTCTGTCCCCGCGCACCCGGCACACTCATAAGCACTCCAAGCACCGCCATCGTAATAACTCGGCGCAGCAGGGAAATTGTCGACATCTTCACGAAGGGCTCGGTGGCTGCGGAGTGGTTGATCATCACGTTACCGACAGTTTACAGCCAGCCCGCCGCACGCCTCGCGCGTTTGTGACGACTGGCGCAGACCCCGCGTCATTGCTTGACGCCTTTGTCGGGATCCCACGTGCCCTGCAGTTTGCGGACGTAGATGATCTGCCCAACATGGTAGGCGTTGTGCGCGCTGATGTGGGCGATCCCATCAGCCCATTTCGCGAGCTGCTCGTCGGATGCAGTTTCGACAAGGTGCTCCAATTCCGCGAGCACGCCGTCGAGCTTCGCGGCCGTCGAAGGCCAAGTCGAGGCGTCGAAGTCGTTGAACGTCTCCTTGTTGTCGCCTGGGATCGGCGCGCCCTTCTCGCCCTTCAGCTTGGCGAGCGATTCGGCGTTCCAGAAGAGCAGGTGGTTCGTGATCATCCCAACGGAGTGGTCGGCGGGAGCGGGATTCTTCGCGCCGCCTTCAGACTTCGGGATCCACTTTGCCTGCTCGGGAGTAAGACCGGCCACAGCGATGTTGACCGGGACGAACCACTCCTCTTTGTCGTGGGTGGAGTGAAGCTGGGCAAGAAGTACCGACCGCAGTGTGGCCGGCGGCAGAGCAGGCTTCGCAGTCTGAGCAGATGCGAAAGTCGCGGAGACAAGCAAAGTGGCGAGCAGAAGTGAGCGCATGGAGGAGATTGTAGCTTTCCGGCACGCTTCTCGATATGAGGCTGTGACGAATTGAGCCGCCGACGGGATGAATAGCACTCGCACTCCACCCCAAACAAAGCCTGGTGGGGCACCCGTAATGAAGGGGTGCCCCACCAGCTCCATTCTTTTGAGGGTTAGAGGATGTGAGCGCCGCGGTATTTGCGCCGTGCAGCTTCGGCCAGGCCGAGGAGGCCCGTGCCAAGCAGCAATAGCGATGATGGTTCGGGAGTGGCGACTGGAGCGAGGTTGGCGGTGAATGTCGTGACCGAATCGATGCTGGTGAACTCGAAGTTGCCGGCGGACGTGGGGAAAAGATCGCCCGAATTGATGGTGGTGTTGCCGGTTCCGGTGATGGAGCCGTTAAGCGCGTAGGTGGCGAATGCGGGCACGCCGGAGGCGTCGAGGATGTCACCCGCTGCGGGAGCGACTTGACTAAATCCCACCACGGAGAAGTTCTGGTTATCGAAAGCATCAATGCCAGCGGTGAAGGTGGCTACGGGGCCGGCGCCCACCTGAACGGTCACCGAGTTGAGGCTGAGGATGTAGATGCCAGGGCTGAAGAGAGTGACATTGCTGGTGTCGCCAGTGCCGCTGATGGTGACAAGTTTGCTGGAGAAAGACGACCCGAGAGAGCCCGAGCCGGTAACGGTTTCAGTAAAACTGATTGGAGTAGCGTGGGCGGTTAAAGACAGGGCAGAAAGGACGAGGGTTCCGCAAGCAAGGCACAAAGTACGCATATATGTTGCTCCGCTTAAGTAGGTTTTGCGTGCTTGTTAGGAAAAGTTATAACCGACGCCGCGCAGCGCGTCATGTTAAATGTCGCGCCGGAGAGTC